>NZ_CP090145.1:2709479-3010532 GCF_023008245.1 Flavobacterium sediminilitoris | reverse complement strand
TTAACGGATCTGTACATTGATCATTCCAGCCTGTAGCATAACTTATTTGTCCTGGTAAATTAGGAATAGAACCCTGTTCAAAATCGGGATTAACAACCAGATTTGGCATTTGCCCAATACACATAAAGGGAATAATAATTAATAAATAAAATAGTTTTTTCATGATATACTGTTTTGCATTATTTAACTTAAAAAATTAAATAAAGTTGTTTGTTCCCTACTCTTTTAAATGGTTTTTCGGGTTCCACCACTTAGATCGATCTATATCTAAGTGTGAAAAATTAAAATTCATTACCCAAAAAATAACCCAACAAAGTGCTTGCTGAGTTTAAAAAATGAACTTTTTAAAGTTCTTTATTTTTTTAAAAAGAATCTTTTTTTCTTATAGTATAAATACCCTAAAACCAATCCCAATAGTAAAACAATAAATAGTATTTCCACATAAGACATTTTTTTAGAAATATTTATAGATTCTGTGTCTCCTGTAAGAGTAAAAGAAGCCCAATAATAAGGTAATACTTCTGAAAATTGATGCTCTTTTAAATATTTTGTTTTTGCCAATTGTAGCGCTTTTGATTTCGATTTCCCTTGTTTTAATTTAGCATAAAAAGCATCTATAATTTCATTTCCTGCTTTTTCATTAACATTCCATAAAGATGCCAATACGCTTTTTGATCCATTGTAGAAAAAACCTCTTGACAAGCTAATTATTCCTTCTCCTGAAGCAAATTCGCCATCATTTGTCTTACAAGCATCTAAAATAACCAATTCAGCTTGACTATTAATACCATATAATTCATTGAGTGTTAATTGATTTTTTTGAAATGATATCCAAGGTGTTTGAGTAATACTATCAATACCAGCATGCGTATTTAAATGAATAATTTCATAATCTGAACTGTATTTATAGAAGTTTTCTTTTGTGGCTTGTTTTCCCGTAAAAATATCAGATGATTGATAAACACCTAAGGCTTCCATAGCTTCTTTAGAGCGTAATAACTCCTGCAATGCTTTATTTTCAAATTGATAAGGAGCCATTGCTAAGAGTTTTTTTGCAGGTTTGTTTTCTTTCTGCTTTATTTTTTCAAAAACAGAAAACGATTGCAAATAAGATACTTCTGCTATAGATACCAAATAATTTTCAGACAGAACTCCATTCGTTCGAATAGGCAAGGCTTCAAATGGCAAGTTTAATAACGTGTCATCAGGGACAATGATTATTTTTTTATTTGTTATTTTTTCTAATGCACCTTTAAAAGGGAATAGTGATTTAAAAACGTCATAACCCAATTGTTTAAAATGAACCATTTCGTTCTTATCTAAAATAGGCTGTTTCATATAATCTTTTAAAACAACTAAATTCTTTTGAAAAGCAGGAACATCAGAAATTTTAAACATTATCTTTTCTTTGGCTGTACAAAAAATACCATACCCTTCTTTTTCATTTAAAATATAGGTTACAAAACAATCTTCGTTTGAAATGGTTGTAGCAATGGCTTTATCTATAGTAATTGTTTCGATTTCTTTTTTAATTTTTACATAATCAGGATATTTTTGCTGTAATGAATCCATGAACTGCTGAAATTCTTTATGCTTTTTACTATATTTTTGTTTTAATAAATGATCATTAGGATATTCTTGAAATTGTTTATTCAAGGCCATTAATTCATAGTGCAATTTATATTCGCGTTCCTGTAAAGATTTAGGTACTTCTAATTCTAATTTTGCTTGAAATAGTTTAATGTTTTCTTGCAGCAACAAAGCCTTGTTTTTTTCCATAAAATAAAACGCTTCATCTGGCTTTTTTAAACCGTAGCACACTTCTACTGCTAACATATAAGTATTTACTCCTTTTTCAATCCAAAACAATTTAGACTGTTCCGTATTACTTTCATATCGCATAAGAGACACTAACTCATCTATACGATATAAAACTGCTTTAGCTTGGAACAAATAAGCCTTGTTTCCGTCTTTTTTATAAGCTTCAACATAATGATAGGCTAAATCTACTAAATACACTAATAGATCTTGTTGATAGCCTGATTCTCTAATTATTGCCAAAGAAGGAACTGTAAATGTTGTTTCTTTTTGTTCTAAAAGAATTTGTATGGCTTTTTGAAAATAAGGAATTTTATCTAAAGGTACATTGGTATTTAAAAAATATCCCGTGTTATCATAAGCGGTGGCAATCTGAGCTATAGCTGTAGCACCATGAATTACTTCTTGATAACAACGTGTAGCTTGTTTGTGCTTCCCCTGTTTAGAATACAGAAGCCCTATATTATTTAAAGCGGTTAAACTTTTATCTATATCACCTTGTGTTTTATAATACGATTCTACTTTTGAATATAATTGTAAGGCTGTCTCAGTATCTCCAAAAGCATCATATACATTGGCTAAATTATTATAAGCAGTATATAAATCATTCGTATTTAAAGACGTATTATTAAATTCTTTTTCAATTTTTAATTGATGCTTCTTTACTATTTGAAAATCGGAAGGTCTTTTTGAAGCAAAAACATTTTCATACATCTTTCCATAAATCCAAACAATAACTGTGCGTAATCTTATTTCTTCATCAATAGCATTATTTCTAGCTAACAGAACATTTAATCTATTTAATCCTGAATAAAAGTCACCTTTTTTAGTTTCTAAAACTGCTACATCAATACCTGCATTTAAGGTATATTTATCATTTCCATCATCATGTAATAATTGTTCTAATACTTTATAACGTTCACTTTCTCTTCCTTCATAAGAATAAATCCAGGCTAAGTTGTTTCTAGTTTTATTAAGTATTTCTAACGATTCTTTCTTATACAACTCTTGAATCTGAAGAGCTTTTTTAAGCATTACAATTGCCTTTTCATTACTCTTGTTTTTATAATAATATTTCCCTATTTCGGCATATAAATTTCCTAGTTGAGGTGTTTTAGTTGTTTTATTTTGTTTAGAAAGTAAATACAATAGCTGTTGTAGTTTTTCTTTATTACCAACTTCCTTATCTGGATGCTCTGTTTGCAATATTGCATCTATTTCTTGTGCTAATTCATTCTGAGAAAAAGCAGTATAGGAGCAGAATAAAAGAAAAAGAAAAATCTTTTTTATAAAAGAAAACATGGCTATTTTTTCCACGTAATTTATGAAAAAACAAGCAAAACTAATCTGTTTTTTAAAATTACATCTTAAATTTTGCTTGTCTCTCTTCTTTTACTACTAATATGGCATAATAATTTTATTATATTTTACCTTTTTAAGAGAATCAAAACTAATAGGACATGGTATTCCTTCATTAATTAAAAGATTTTTAATTTGACTAGCACTAAAAGTAGGATTTTCATATTTCTTTCTGGCTGCAACTGCTGCAACTATAGGAGCTGCAAAAGAAGTACCTCTCATTTCATACCCTAAAAATGGAATATTTTCACCTTTCGCAAAAAAATCGACACTAGTGACTCCATAATTTGAAAAAGTGGCAATATTTGACTCTCCAAAAGGGAAATCGAGTATTGTATTTTTATTAGAAGCAGCTACAGCAATAATATTATTATGTTCATAACCTGATGGATAATGTGCCCAGAAATCGTTATTATTGGATATATTTCCTGCGGAAGTAATAATTAATACTTCAGGTTTTGCTGCTACCAAACTTGAAAATATAGTTGCTACAAAATCTCCAAAACCATCATCATACCATCCTAAGCTCATTTGCAATATTTCAGCATGTTCTAAACCAAAACTAGTAGCGCATAAAAAATTAAAATAACTAGCTTTTCCATATTCATCACACACTTTCAAAGGCATTATTTGATGTGGAATTGCAGGATTATTTCCATTTAAAATTTTAGTTATGATAGAAGACACAACTGTTCCATGTCGTCCATTATTATCGTCAAAACAATTGGCATCGCTGTTTACAAAATCCCAACCCGAAAAGATAAGTTCATTTCCATCATCGGAAGCGTTGTACAAAAAAGGCTCTGTAAAAACAGGAGAAGTACCTTCTCCTATCGTAGGAGCAATCCCTGTATCAAGAACTGCAATAGTAACGCCATCATTACTAGATTTTATGTAAGATATATAGCTATAATCTAAAGCTGTCCCTATATTAGGATTACTTAAGTCTATACCAAAAGTGAATTCATAATCTACATCTATAATTGCTTCAATTCCACCTCCACTGCCTTGCTCAATAGCTGATTTTTTAGGTTCAATATCTATTGATCCACCAAACATCCATAATTCAATAGTATCGTCACTACAATGTTTACATAATTCATAATTTGTTACTCCATAAAATGTACGTAATCCTGCTTTTACAGAATTAGGTGTTCCTCCTGCAAATTGCACAATAAGTTTATCACTAGAATAAACAGGCTTATTTCTTCTATTAATTCTTTCATTAGCACTATTTGTTCCTTTTAAAAGTTCATTCTGAGTATTGGAATCTTTCAAAAAAGAGTCTTCTTTTTCACATGAAAAAAAAGCAATAGCTAAAAGCAAAAGCATTGTGATTTTTTTTAATTCTCTCATATTTTTAGTTTTTTTTAATTACTTTTAATAGGGTTATTTTATCTAAAATATTACCCAATATTTTTGAATCTTTATTTTACAAACACTCCATTTCAATGTGTTTTATAAATTTATCCTTCTTTTTATATTTATACTTATCTTAATTACAATGTAAAATATTTATGTATTTTTACCTTATTGTATAAAACAAAAATGAATCTATTAACTTTTTCTATACAAAAAATATAATTTTACATGCTTATAACTAACTTTTATTTAAATATACTTAATTATTACGATCTATTTCTTTTACATTACCTATACAATTAGATAAATGGAAAACACAGAGCGATATATCAATGCACTTATACAAGGTGAAGATGTTGTTATAAAAGAAATTTATTCAAAAATATATCCTAAAATAGCCTCTTTTATCTTATCTAATAAAGGAAAGGAAGAAGATGCCTTAGATGTTTTTCATGATGCTTTATTATATATTATAGTTACACAAAAAGAAAAAAAGACAATCATACAATCTTTTGAGGCTTATTTATTTGTTGTTTGTAAAAATATTTGGAAAAAAACCTTAAGAAACAAGGTAATAAAAACTGATATTCTTACACTAGAAGAAAAAGAAACTGATTTAAGCTCTTTTATCTTAGAACAACAATGTTTTGATTTTTACTTAGCTAAATTTAATGTTTTATCAACAAACTGCAAAGACATATTAAGTAGTTATTTTAATGGTCTTTCTTATGAAGAAATTGTAATAGAACATTCTTATGCCAGTATTAATACCGTAAGGCAACGCGTTTTTAAATGTAGAACTAAATTAATTGAACTTATAAAATCAGACAGTAAGTTTCAAAAAATGATAAAATGGGGAGAGCAATAACCATAGAAATACTAGAAGAAATAGAGCAATACCTAAAAGGTACATTGACAGAAGCCAAACATAAGGCTTTTGAAGAAAAGATGTTTGCTGATGAATTATTACGAGAAGAAGTAATAATTCAAAAACAATTATATGCCATGCACCATACTCCTACAAAAAATAGTGTGCCATTAGAAGTAGATGAGGAAACATTACACCAACTAAAAGAAACATTAAAAAGCAAGGAAATACAAGCTCTTTCAAATAAAATACGTCAAGCAGGCAAAACTTACATAGCTGAAAAACCTACTATTAAAAAAAGTAGAAAAAAACACTTATACTATTATATTGCAGCTTCCATAGCTATATTATTAACCACTACATTATTTTTAATCAATAGTAAACCTAGCTTACAAGAGTATTATAATGATAACGTAAACTGGGAAAACCTACCTTCATTTACAACAAAAGGAGATACTGAAAATAACTTTTCAAAAGGAGAAATCCATTTTAAAAAGAAAGACTATTACAAGGCTATTGAATCTTTTAAAACAATACCTAAAAATGACAAATTGTATCCTTATTCTCTTCTCTATATAGGAGCTAGTTATGACCAATTAAACGAAAATGAAAATGCTTTAAACGCTTTTGAAAACGTAGCCAAACTAACTGATTTTGAAGAACATTCAAAAGGTTATTGGTATTCTTTATTGTTATACTTAAAAACAAACAACAAAGAGAAAGCAAAAGAAATGAAAACAATTATTTTAAAAGACAAAAACAATTATAACTATAAAAAAGCTTTGCAACTAAATTTATAGTCTTCTTTTTAAATTTTATACTATTTTTCCTTTTAAGAAAAGTATGTCATGAACATATCCAAACCTTATGTTGAACAATTCCACTTAACAACTCATATATACAAACTAGTTTACTATTTTTAAAAACTACTTATATTAGTATTAGTGATTTTAAATAGAAATTTGACTGATTTTAAATGTTTTAATACAGATTTATAGTTTTTTATTCTAGACATGTTTGGAAAAGTTTCAGAAAAACCACAGTAGAATGGGCTTTTTTCCAAACAAAACTGTACTAAACCTTAAAATTGTATTTTTTGTATAGAGAAATGAAACAAGCTATAAATACGCTTTGCGCTCTAAATAACGTAAAATATACACATAATATTCATTTCGTTAATTCGAAATAGACGTATATAAAGAACTATTTTTTTTTTATGACTTTTTCCTTATTCTCGATGCAATTTTCTATCGAAAACCACTGAAACTAACGAGAAAAATTTTATCAATAACAAATTACACCTAAAAAGATTATAACTTAAAAAAATAAAAGGGTTGCCCCATTCCAGGGCAACCCTTTTCCATTTTAAAATGTTTCTCATTTACAAAGTAGCTTTATGAGCTGTAACAATTGCTATAAAAGCATCAACCTCTTCTAGCTCCTTACCTATTCGTTCAAGATCTAACTCCTTTTGTAACAAAGCTACCGTACCATAACTCTCCTTACGATTTTCAAGTAAGAATTTCTTGTATTCTAACTTTACTTTGTTCTTAATTTGTTCCTCTTTTGCAGATCCTTCTGGTAATACATTAATAATAGTATCAATTGCTGCTATCTCTATAATAACCCCTTGTAATACTGCTTCCACCTCTATCGAAGTATTTCCATACTTCGTAGTCAAACGCTCCTCAAAAAGCCTTTTGAATTCTAATTCAGCTTTCTCTTTCCCTGCCCATGTTAGTAACACGTCGCAATCTGCTAACTCTGTTACATTACTAATTGAATAACTCATAATAATAAAAATTTAAAGATTAATACTACTAAGAGTCTTACAAACCAAGTGCCACAGCGTGCCAGAATTTTCAAGTTTAAAACAAGTTTAACTTTCTGTAAGAAAAATTTTAATTTTAAGTTAAAATTTATACGAAAATAAAAGGATACACGTTTTTACTAGATCTTTTTTTGTTTCAAATTTGAAAATTAAGGAAGTTTAAAATAGTTTAGTACCGTTTTTGTAATTCTCAAAAACTTATCCTCACCACAATAGAAAACCAATAAACTCACTCTCCCATCTCTCTCTCAATAAATTTTGTCTGCGCATCAAGAGTACTCAATCTCAATTGTTGCTCTAACTGTAAATGCAAACCATTTCGATCTAATACAACTAACGCTTTAGCTTGCACTACATTTAAAACTGCTTCTTCCCTAACAGTAATATTTTTATTTCCTTTCAAAAGAGCCACAAACTGCAATGTATTTTCTGCTTCCTGATAATTTTTCTTCAATTTTGCTAGCTTTCTTTCTATTATCAATTGTTGTAACCTATTCTCCTTTAATTGAGTATATAGTATTTCTTCTTTTTTGCTTTGCTGAATTTTATGATGAGGCAATTCTTTAGTAGCAACCTTTGACAGCACATTAACGCCTTTAATTAAAGTTGCTAATTTCAATTTGGCACTACTAGGAATATCACGTTGTCCAATTTCAAACATTGCCCATTGACTTCTGGTAATACCCAGTAACATTGCCATTTCTTCCTGAGAAAACAACATCGGTGTTTTAAATATTTTACGTTTCTTCATAATCTACTATATTAAGTTAAATGCTACTAAATTATATCCAATCAAAAACTGTGACAAAATAGTTAACTTAAAAAAGTTTTGTCACAAATCCGTGACAATTCATATTCATGAAAATAATTTTGTCACAGATTTGTGACAAAACAAAAAAAATAAAAAAAAATTGTCACAACTTTTCCTAAAAATAAAATTGTCTACTAACAACCGTCCACAATAGCTATTGAATCTATTATTAACAATAATTTTTCGGCATCTTATCAAAACCAAACCATCAATTCTATTAAATCATTCTTTAAAATTATTCATGATTCAAAAATGGTTATAGCAGAGCTTCACCGTCCTAAAAATGTAAAAACATTACCAAACGTTTTAAGCAAAGAAGAAACCTTCAAACTTATCGATTTAATTACCAATATAAAACACAAAACATTATTAGCCCTAATTTACTCCTCGGGTCTCCGGATCAGTGAAGCAATAAACATGAAAATTATTGATAGTGATAGTCAAAGAATGTTGATTCATGTTAAAAATGCAAAAGGTAAAAAAGATCGATATACCCTATTATCAACAAAAGTTTTAGTATTACTAAAAGAATACTACACCATTTACAAGCCCAAAACATTCTTGTTTGAAGGACAATATGGAGAACAATATAGCAGTAGAAGTGCACAATCTGTATTACACAAATCTGCAAAAAAAGCGGGAATTACAAAACAAATTACTTTGCACACACTTCGTCATAGTTTTGCCACACATTTATTAGAAAACGGAAGTGATTTGCGCTACATTCAAGATTTATTAGGGCACAGTAGCCCAAAAATAACAATGATATACACACGTCAGCAGCACATCATTGAAAAACATTATCAATCCATTCGATATGCAGCAAATATTTTTATATTTGTATTACATAATTAAAAATTATACGCATAAATTCAAACAAAAACATGTGCATAACATGCCAATTAGGGATAAAACTAGTTTGATTTGTACGCTTATAAACTAGTTAGTGGCAATTATAACAGTCGAAGTAGAAATCAAACTCAACATAGAAACTAAATGAAAAAAATTATATTAACCATTCTATTATGCAATTGCTTTTTTACTTTTGCACAAAAAAGCAAGACTTTAACAAAATTAGAAACAGATGAGCTCGTAAATCAAATATGTAATAATCTTGAACAAAATTACTTTGACTCTGAAAAGGCAAAAGCATTGAATAGTATTTTTAAAAAGAAACTGAAAAAAAGTGAATTTTATAATATCCCAACAGATTCATTAACTAAAAAATTGACTTTGTTACTCAGAAACCAAACAAACGATATCCATTTTTATATTGGAAAATCTAAGCCAAACATTGAAAAAGACCCAATAAAGGAAACACCAAAGCAAAATTTTAATGGAGGGTTTACTGAAGTTAAGATTTTGGAAAACAATATTGGTTACATAAAATGGGATAGATGTATTGCAAATGACGAAGCTTTTAGAAAAATAAAAAGTGCTTTAGTTTTTCTTGAAGGAGTTGATAAACTTATTATAGACATTTCAGAAAATCCTGGTGGAGATGGACGAAGTGGTGGTTTTATCAATTATCATTTGTATGAAGACCAAAGTTACCAAAGTTTATTAATGAAGAAATGTGTTGGAGAAGAAAATTGGTATCAAAGTGAAGTCGCTTACAACTATTCGGATGCACCTAAGTTTTTTGAAATTCCACTTTACATTATTACCTCTAATAACACAGGTTCAGCTTCCGAATATTTTGCCTTTATCGCTCAAGAAATGCAAAGGGCTACAATTCTTGGACAAACAACAGCTGGTGCAGGAAATCCAGTAACTATGGTTTCTATGGGAGAATATTTTATGTATGTTCCTGTTTGTGAAATTGTAACTTATGAAGGTAAGTCTATTGAGGCAAAAGGTGTAATTCCAGATGTAAAACTAACATCAAATGATTGGCTGAATGAAACTTTAAACTATATAAACAAAAAATAACTGCCACTAACATCATGCATGTGCAAGAGCGGGTTAAGTGCTAAATCGAAGTTTCGATTTTCTATGTCGCAAAAAAGCATAAAATATATAAAAATCACTTTGAAATATAAATTATATTTACAGAAGTAGAACTAATAAATTATAAAATAAAAATGGAGAAAATTACTGATTCTGAAATCTTGCAAATTCATTATTACTTGAGTAATAATTCGCATTCGATGGATGCGAAAATATTAAATAAAGTTGAAGGAGAATTACTCAAAATTTTAGAAGAAGTATCAAATATTTTAGGTTTAGAAATATCTGTTGAAACTTTCGCTCTTGAAGAAGGTGGAATAAAATCAGTATATAAATTCATAAATAAAAAGAAAAATAGAGCAAAAATAATTGTTGTAGGAAGTTTTTTAGCATCAATAATAGGATCCGTAATTTCAGATGTTATATCCAACTCTATAAATACAGATTCAGAAACAGAAAAAAAGAAAAATGAATTTTTAGATCTACAAATTAAGAAATTAAAACAAGATTTTGAGAAAGATAGTCTAGAAGCTCTAAAAACAAATTTAAAAAATGAAGAAGAATTTGTTGTTACACAAGAATTAATTGATTCATTAGCAATTTATATTTCTGAAAATAATAAAGTTAAAATTTCTAAATCCAAATTTTATACATTTTTATCAAAAGAAGGTAAAATTGAAAAAATTTCCACTCAAGAACTTAATGAAAATTTTGAACCAAAATCAATTGAAAAAATTGTACCACGTTCTGACTTTAATCTTTTTATTGTTAAAGAAACAGTAGTAGAGCCGGAATACAAGGAAAATGTAACTTTAGAAATAGTTTCGCCTGTTCTTAAGAGAAACCGTATGAGCTGGAAAGCTATTTACAATAATCAAAATATTACTTTTAAATTAAAAGATGATGATTTTAAAAATTTAATACTCAATAAAAATTTAAGTTTTTCTAACGGCACAAAGTTAATTTGCGACATCGAAACTAAACAAAAAATGGATGATGACGGCAAAATTAAAGAATCAGGTAGAAGCGTTTATAATGTTTCTAAAATAATTTATACAAACGGAGATATCGTAGACTTAAGATGATTACTTCTGCCAACACACATTCTAGACATTTGCAAATTTAGTGGAATTACCGTTTTTTGTCGTATTTTCGTTTAGTCTAAAATACTCGTTTTCATAACTTGCAAACGTCTAGAAACGTGAGAACACTGTACGTAATTTATGGACAACAGTAACCAATATGACTATTCAACAAAGAAAATGAAAGTAATAAATATCCATAAAAGAGAAATTCAACAACCAAAGACCGAACTTGTTAAGTTATTCAATACTTTGGCGACCGACAATGATTTGATGTTAGCAACAGACAAATGGTCACCGATGAAGTTGGATAATGGGTTACAAGTTGGTTCAAAAGGTGGACACGGACCAATTACATATTTTGTAACAGATTATCAGCCTGAAAAATCAATCACTTTTCAGTTTGACTTGACAGGTTTTAATGGTTATCACAGATTTGACATAAATGAGTTAGAGCCAAAAAAAACTGAAATTTCACATATTATTGATATGACAACAACAGGTTTAGCGACTTTAAAATGGATGTTAGCAATTCGTTGGCTACACAACGCTTATATTGAAGACGCATTTGATAAGGTTGAAAACCAGTTTACAAAGGACAAAAAAAGGAGTGAATGGAGTTGGTGGGTTAAAACATTAAGAAAAGTAATGAAACCTAAAAAGAAATAAAAACCATTTTTGTAAAAACAAAGTGGTTACACACATTTTCAACACTACTTTGAAGAAACTTAAAAATACTTCATCTCTATATAAAACACATGTTTTGCTAATAGAGAGTTGATGTTGTTTAAATAACCTTTCCAACAAAATCTTGAAAAACACAACGGAATCAATACTCTTCTGTCCTTCTTTTTCATAGCATTTTTGAGTAGATTTATAAATAAAATGTAAATCGAGTTCGGTTAGTAATTATATATATAAATTATCTTCTGGAACTAGATCTAACAAATTAACCCAAACAAATAATTGTGGAATACAATTCTTCTTTTCTTACATGAAGAATTTTACAAAAAATACGCTTTTCAATATATCCTTTTTGTTATCTTTGAGAGAGTTGTGGAACAAGCACATTGTATAAATGCAATAGCGGGGAAAGAGCCTGAACCAAAGTCTGTATTTTTTTACACCACCAAAACCTTATTCTCATTTCCTTTTTTGTAAATTAGTAAATAAAATAAGGTTTTGGCTAAACAGTTACTAAACGAAAAACTCAAGTTTTTCTTCTCCGCTACTGCGCTTATACTTGACCTTTAGTGGCAATTTTATGATAAGCAGAATAGAAACAAATATTTTAGTAAATCCATTTACAAATTATAACTATTATGATATTTTAATAGATGGCATTTCTTTGGAAGAAACGATTCTTAAAAATTTAAATATTGAAATAAAAAAAGGTCTAGTGAGTACCTTCTTAAATTGGCTAAGCAATCCTTCTGAAAGAGAAACTATATGGAAAAGAACTTTACCAGAAATAGATCAAACTACATTTTTACCTATTCTAATGTGTGGAGAAGATTTAGATTTACTTTGCGATGTAATAATTGCGGAAACAGTAACAGATAATAATTATGTATATTGGAAAAGGTTTGGCTTAGATATTGGGAATGGTGAAAATATGCCTAAATCAATTGGAAAAAATGTACAATGGTTTATGAATTCGAGTGAAATAATCTTCGATAAAAATCAATATTCTGAAGTTTTGAATAAATTTAGAAAATATCTAAATGAAGAAAATGGTAATTTATGCTATAAATAAAAACTGCCACAAGCAGCAAACTAAAGACGAAACCTTAGCTATAACTCTAAAAAACGTCTGCAAAAAAACACTTTGACAAAAACATAGCAAGTTTCGGATTTTATAAAAGCAAAACCATTCGGACATTTGCATTATAAAATTCAGGACAATGAACGAGCAACAACAACTCAATTATAATCGAATTGCGGAAGCGATTGATTATATAAAGGACAATTTCAAAGAGCAACCAAATTTGGACGAAGTTGCCGAACAAGTGCATTTAAGTCCGTTTCATTTTCAGCGTTTATTTAGCGAATGGGCAGGAACAACACCCAAAAAGTTTTTGCAATACATCAGCATTGAACACGCTAAAAAATTATTGACTGACCGACAAGCTACACTTTTTGACACCGCTTTTGAAACAGGGCTTTCAGGCACAGGACGGCTGCACGATTTATTTGTAAACATTGAGGGAATGACACCAGCCGAATATAAAAACGGTGCAAAAAATCTTTCTATCAATTACAGTTTTGCAGAAAGTCCTTTTGGGAATTTGATTGTTGCTTCAACCACAAAAGGCGTTTGCTATATGGCTTTCAACGATGGTGAAACCAACGCATTAAACGACCTTAAACAAAAATTTCCCAACGCAACATTTCAGCGAAAATTAGATTTAATACAACAAAATGCGTTGTTCATTTTCCAAAACGATTGGAATAAATTACCTGAAATTAAATTGCATTTAAAAGGCACAGATTTTCAGTTGAAAGTTTGGGAAACACTTTTGAAAATTCCAATGGGGCAACTTTCTACTTACGGCAACATTGCCGAACAAATCGGCAACGTAAATGCTTCCAGAGCCGTTGGCACGGCTATCGGTAACAATCCCGTTGCGTTTCTTATTCCTTGTCATCGTGTTATCCAATCAACGGGCAATATTGGCGGTTATATGTGGGGCAATACACGAAAGACAGCTATCATCGGTTGGGAAAGTGCAAAAACCGATATTTTGGAAATGTAGCAAGTTTCGGGTTTTCTGCCACAGCATACATTGCAATCTTTGCATCAGAATTTTAAAACAAAAAAATAATGCAAAGATTTAAAGACAAATTCGCACTGATAACAGGCGGAACAAACGGAATGGGATTTGCCACAGCCCAACAATTCATCAACGAAGGTGGTAAAGTAATCATTACAGGACGAAGTGCCGAAACCGTAAACAAAGCCGTAGAACAATTAAGAACAAATGCATTTGGCATCGTTTCAAACGCAGGTAATATGAAAGACATATTGCTTTTGCAGGAACAAGTAAAACAGTATACGGAAAACATTGATTTGCTTTTTGCCAATGCTGGTTATGGAAAGTTTGCTCCTGTTGAGTTTGCAGATGAAGTCCATTTTGACGAGTTGTTCAATTTGTTGGTAAAAGGAACATTTTTTACCGTTCAGCAAATCTTGCCTTTAATGAAAAACGGAAGTGCTGTTGTATTCAATACTTCATTTGTTACAGAATTTGGAACACCAAATTTTTCTGTTTATTCAGCAGCAAAATCAGCAGTGCAGTCATTCATCAAAACTTTTGCTTCAGAGTTCACGGAAAAAGGTATCCGTGTAAACGGCATTAGTCCTGGACACATCAAAACCAACATCTTTAATAATACAGGCTTGAATGCTGAACAAATTGCAGGTGCTTTGCAAGGAATTGTTCCAACGATACCTTTTAAAAGATTAGGCGAACCTACCGAAATCGCTAACGCAGTATTGTTCCTTGCATCGCAGGAAGCCAGTTACATTCACGGCACAGAATTAACAGTGGACGCAGGAATTTCAGTAATAAGATGATAAAGCAAAAGTTACAGGAAGCAGATTGGCAAAACATAACTGAAACAATGCACACAAACGGTTATGCCATTCTTCCCAATCTGTTGTCAGACCAACAATGCGATGCATTGAAAGCAGAATATAACAACCCAAACACTTACAGAAAAACGGTAGTAATGGAACGCTACCGTTTTGGTTTAGGCGAATACAAGTATTTCAACTATCCGTTGCCCGAAATTATTCAGCAAATCAGAACAAACATTTATCCGCAACTTGCACCCATTGCAAATACGTGGTTTAGGGCGTTAAATATTGACAAGCAATTTCCATTGGAACACGCAGAATTATTACAACAATGCCACCAAAACGAACAACAAAAAGCAACTGTTTTGATTTTGAAATACGGCAAAGGCGGTTTCAATACATTACATCAGGATTTATATGGAGATATTTATTTTCCCATTCAAACAGTTTTGTTTTTAAACGAACCCGATCAAGATTTTACAGGTGGCGAATTTGTATTGACACAGCAAATTCCAAGAGCACAATCCAAAGCCATAGTTCTAAAACCGAGAAAAGGCGATATGCTGATTTTTACGACCAATTTCAAACCCGAAAAAGGAACGAAAGGTTATTATCGGGTAAATATGAAACACGGTGTAAGCGAAGTAAAATCGGGCGAGCGTTTTACTTTGGGAATTATTTTTCACGATGCTTTAAGTTAATAATGATAAGGCACAGCGAAATATCCGATAGCGATTTGCAAAGTAAAATCAAACAACAGAAAATTGGTTTAGGGGGTAATATTAAACTAAAAATTTACGGTTTACTCAACTGCAAATCTGGCAAACGAATGAAAAGAGAAAACAGAGTTTTCTTTATGACAGAGAAAGAAGCTATTGAAAACGACTTTCGACCTTGCGGACATTGTATGAAAACAGAATACAAAAAATGGAAGAATGGACTTATTTAACCCAACTATAGACAAAACAAAAAATTGGTTACCACAAGACGGAACTGTCAATTATCACGGACAAATTTTAGAAAAAGAGCAAGCAGATTTCTATCTTAAAAAACTATTGGAAACTATCGAATGGCGCAATGATGAAGCTATTATTTTCGGAAAGAAAATCATTACCAAACGAAAAGTTGCTTGGTATGGCGACAAGCCTTTTAAATACACTTATTCCAATACTTCAAAATACGCTTTGCCTTGGACAAAAGAACTGTTAGAATTAAAAATATTAATTGAAAAAGAAACAAGCGAAACTTTTAACTCATGTTTGCTTAATCTATATCACAATGGAAATGAAGGAATGGCTTGGCACAGCGATAGTGAAACCGATTTAAAGAAAGATGGAGCAATCGGTTCATTGAGTTTCGGAGCAGAACGAAAATTTGCTTTTAAACACAAACAAGTCAAAGAAAAAGTAGAAATTATGCTACAACACGGAAGTTTATTAGTAATGAAAAACACCACGCAAACAAATTGGTTGCATAGACTTCCACCCACCAAAAAAGTAACAAAACTGAGAGTAAACTTAACATTCAGAACGATTGAAGAAAAAGAACTGTAGCTAACATCGTATATGAGCAAAAGCAGGTTGTGCTAAATTGAAGTTTCGGTTTTCTATATCGTAAAAATCATTTTTTATTTACTTTGAAAAATGTAAATTAGCAAATAAAAAATTCGGTTTTGCTTAGATCAGTGCAAATTTGAAAGTTTCCGCTTCTTTTTCCGTTCCTGACACATGTACACAGACCGTTACTCACAATTAAACAAAACCTTGTAGAATCTAAACATAATGAATAAATTTGACTTTGAAAATAGCATATCTAAAAACAAAAATTACTTAATTGACTTATCAAAAGAGAACGATGATTCAGACGATTTAAAATATCTAGTAAATAATTTTTGTGGTATAGTTGTAAAAAAACTTTCAGAAATTCCAAAGATTCAAAACCAAGTAAGACTTTACGCAATTGGAGATACTAAACATTTAAAAAATGAAACAAAATCAATTTTTATAGTCAGAGATTTATCTTCAAATTATGAAGATTTAACAACTAAAAATTTTTCAATAATTGGACTTGGACAAGTGCCAATAAATATACATGATGCAGGAGTTTATTATAGACGGTTTTTCGATAATGATGATTTTTTTGAAAAAATAGAATCAGAACACGAGTTTCAAAATTTAACAGAGTCAAACAAAGAATCAATGGCTTTGAGAAAAGGAATTTATTTAAGTCAAATTACAAAACAAATAAAAGGAGAAAATGAATCTCTAAATTTTCATCTATTAAGGTGTTCAAGTAACTTAACAGGTCCAACAGATAATTTCAGAAAAACTGATAACCTAATTATTGACTCTCTAAATGAAGCCATAAAATTTGATTTTGAGAAAAAAACAGAATTGAATCATGTGCTTGCACAAATTTATTTAAACAAAAAAAATGACTTAAATTCAAAAGAAGTCAAAGCAAAAATTAGTGCTCATTCAGATAAAACTAAAGATATGGCAAAAGAAGGTCTTATAACGTTTTGTACTTTTTATGATAAAATAAATTTTGATCAATTGTCACCTTCAAAAACAGATAAGTTTGATTGGGTTTACAAAAAATCGAGTGGATTAACCAGACTTTTCTTTAAGCTAAAAAAAACAGTCAAAGATGAATCTTTAGTTAAGGAATTTAGTGTAACCTTATACCCAAATTCTGTTTTTTCAATACCACTTTCTACGAATAGACTTTACACGCATGAAATAAAACCTTCTGTATTAAATATCGATAAAACTCCTATAAGAATGGGCTATGTAATCCGTTGTTCAAACTTAGAGGCAGTATATGAAAATAATAAAACCTACATAAAGGAAAATGGGAATTTAATTCCATTAGAACTCATGAATAATGAGAACATGGAGGATTTAAGAGATTCTTATTATAAAGAAAATAAAACTGAAAAAAATATAGATTATGGTATAGTTCACTTCAGTATGAATTCTGGAGATTATCAAAAACCCATATATTAAACGATTACAGATGAATCAAAATGAATTTAAAAAAATAACATTACCATTTGAACATAATCTCTTCAATGAATTATCCACACAAATCAATTTTGAAAATGTTGGAAAAGGTAGGATTGGAAATCATTTAGTTAAGGCAAGTGATAAAGGTATTCCTATTGTTAGAACAACGACTCAATATAACATTCCATCTCATGAATTCTCTGATTTGCATAGTAAAATAATAAAAAGTATTAATAGTAATTTTGTGTATTTTCCTGAAATTAAGTTTAACAATGCTTTAATTGAAATCTATGACAACTCATACTCTAAAATGAAATACCATTCTGACCAATGTCTCGATTTAGTAGATGATTCTTATATCGGATTATTCTCATGCTATGAAAAACCTAGCAAGTTAGAGAAACCACATATTAGAATATTAAAAATACAGAATAAGACCACAAATGAAGAATTTGATATTTCTTTAACGCATAATTCATTTGTACTATTTTCAGTAAAAGCTAATACAAACTTTTCACATAAAATCATCTTAGATTCAACACTAAATCAGAAAGAAAAACAAACTGATAATAGATGGTTAGGTATAACTTTTAGAGAATCTAAAACCTTTATTAAATTTAAAAATAAAATGCCATACCTTTCATGTGGAAGTTTACTTGAATTAGCTGACGAAAATCAAAAGAAAGAGTTTTTTATGTTAAGAAGTCAAGAAAACAGAAGCATTAATTTTACTTATCCTCAAATTAATTTCACAATTAGTAAGGCTGACACATTAATGCCTATTCGTTAAAATGATATTTGCATTTGATACATAAGAAATAAAACTATTACAGTTAATTTTTTCATTTAAGTTGCAAACTTTACGTTTAATTTTTCCGAACTTTATCAATAAACGTAACACTGAATATCGAGCGAACGCAGAAAGTAAATCGATACGTTAAAATCAGCACATAGAAAATTGAAATACTGAACTCCGTACGAGCTTTGAAAATTGATTGCAGAATTACTTTTCCGTACCGAATTCAGGCAACTGACTTAAAAAAGCAACAAGCCTTAACAGCTCCTACACTCAATAACTTGGTCAATTTTCGCCTGGAAAAATCTTCCGATTTCCCAAAGTTTGTCTATATTTGTAATGGCTCAATTTTCAGTTAACACCACTAAAGTATAATTGCAAAATGTTGGCATCAAGCTAAAAACAGAACTTCGAATGGACATAAAAACGAATTGGGATAAAATCAGAAAGCATTTTAATAAAAGTTTCAGTTCAAACTTTTATATTTCAATCGCTTCGGTCGATTCAGAAAATAATCCCACCATAACGCCAATCGGATCATTATTCCTTAATGACAACCAAACTGGATTTTACTTTGAGAAATTTCCGTCAAAATTACCAGAACACGCAAAGATAAACCCAAAAGTATGCCTACTCGGAGTGAATAGTGGACTGATTTTTTGGATTAAGTCGTTATTTAAAGAAAAGTTTACGGACTTTCCTGCAATTAAACTCTATGGAGAGCTCGGAGAAAAAAGAATGGCAACCGAAAAGGAAATTGCACGACTAAACCGCAGAATGAAAATTACCAACGGACTTAAAGGAAACACATACTTATGGAAAAAAATGGAGTTTGTTCGTGAAATAAAGTTCACCAAAGCCGAAAAAATAAACCTTGGAAAAATGACGGCAGAATTATGAAAAAAAACAGCTACGAACAATATATAACCGTAATTATACTAGACATTCTGATTAAGCTAACAAAATCGTGCACTTAAAAATTTTATAAAAATAGAAATGGAAAATTTAAACAAATATATTTCAATTTATAAAGAACAATTAAAAAAAGGAGACATATTAATTGCATATAACGAGTTAGTAAAGTTTGTTATGAAATTAAGAACGGATTTTATTAAAAGTCTTTCTGACCACTATTCATTTACTGGAATTCTTCACGGATATTTAGACTTTACATATTTCTACTATTCAAACGATTTTTTAAAAAGTAAAAAACTAAAATTCGGACTTATTCTAAATCATATGGAAATGAGATTCGAGGTATGGTTACTTGGAAATACAAAACCAATTCAACAAAAATATTGGGAGTTATCAAAAAACACAAAGTGGAATAAAGACAAAACTGAAATGCCTAAATATTCAATTCTTGAGAGCATTATTGTAAAAAATCCTGATTTTGACAATTTAGACAAACTAATCGAACAAATAGAAACCCAAATGATGAAGGCTTCGGACGAAATATTGGACTATTTGAAAACATTGAATTAACTAAAATGAAAACAAAAGACTATACACAACAAAGGTTATAAATAGCATGAGTTTCAGCAAAAAAGTGAAAGTTCATACTTGTTACATCGCTATCACTTGCATATTAATAGAATAAAACTAACCAATATAAAAATGGATCACTTGAGTTCGAGCGAAAACAGAAGTTTCGGCTTCTTTATCCCACACTACGCTTATATGAGAGACCGTTGTGGAAATGCTCCCGAACTTAAGCAGATAACTGCAATTTGAAAATACGTTTGAAAACTTTACGCTAACTTTTTCTAAACTTTGTCGATAATCGAAAAGGAAAATTCCAAATAAACATTGAAAATTGATTATGGAATTACTTTCCACATAAATTTTGAAATTACTTTGCGTTAAATTCGCATCGAATTCACGTAGCAATTTAAAAAAGCAACAAGCCTTAACAGCTCCTACACTCAATAGTTTGGCCGATTTTCGCCTGGAAAAATCTTCCGATTTCCCAAAGTTTGTCTATATTTGTAATGGCTCAATTTTCAGTTAACACCACAGGAATATAGTGGCAACACGTTGAGAGGTATTCGAAGAGGGCGATTAACAAGAATAAAATATGGAAGAACTTAAAAAAATAATAACAGATACACATAAAGTATCTATTACTGCTCTTAATGACTTTGTTGCTCAATTTGAGATTGTTTCGTTCTCTAAAAACTCTATTTTATCCATACCCGAAAAGAAAGATAAATATTTATATTTTACCATATCAGGTGTTCAAAAAGCCTATTATTTTGTTGATAAAAGACAATGCATTATTTCTTTTACTCAAGCTAATCATTTTACGTGTGCTCCAGAATCTTTTCTAACACAAAAACCGTCGAAGTACTATTTTGAATGCATTACGGACAGTAAATTCTATAGAATATCATATGATAACTTTATTAATCAAACCACTAAACATAAAGATATCCAAGATTTTTTAATTGAAGCACTAATGGGATTAGTAAACAATATAACAGATAGGTTTATTAAGCAGTCAACTTATTCTATTGAGGAAAAATATAAAGATTTCATGCGATATAATGCACACCTTATTAATTCTATACCTCATAAAGACATTGCTAATTTTTTAGGTATGAATCCAACAAATTTTTCAAAACTATTTAATAATGTGGTAATCGAATAGTTGGTATATACCAATAATTACATTAAAACTTGAATCTATATTTGCAAAAAATATAGATAATGAAACAAGTTTTATACAGTAATTACGGGAACAGTAGTGTCTTAAAAATCGAAGAAACAGAAAAACCTAGTATAAGAAAGAAAAATTCGTTACTAATTAGAATATGTTACTCTTCTTTAAATGCAATAGATTGGAAAAATCGCAAAGGTGACTTTAGATTAGTTTCAGGTTTAATAAAACCAAGAACAAAACAAGGGTTTGATGTTGTTGGCATTATTGAAGAGAAATCAAATGATATTAAAAATTTAAATATTGGAGATAAAGTTGTCAGATTGTTAGGTAATTTTGAAGGAGGTTCTCTTTGTGAATATATTGTTGTAAAAGCAGATAGTGTAGTTAAAATCCCTAATAACATTCCTATTAATCAGGTAGCTGGATTACCAATGGCTGGAACAACTGCATGGTTAGCACTATTAAAATTAAGCGGTCTGAAAAAGAATGATAGGGTTTTAATCAATGGTGGAAGCAGTGGAGTTGGTCATATAGCCATACCAGATAGCAAAAGCATATGGCGCAAAAGTTACAAGTATATCAAGTACCAAAAATCTAGATTTCTGCAAACAGCTAGGTGCGGATTTTACTATAAGCTATCAAAATGAAGATTTTCTAAAAACGACGTCGACTTTCGATATTATTTTTGATGTTGTATTTAATACCTCTTATAAAAAAACAAAGCATCTTTTAGCTCCGAATGGGATATATATTGGGACAACTCCAACAGGAACAATGATAAAGGAATTATTAAGATATAAACGAGCAAAATTTGTATCAGTGCACCCAAACCAAGAAGCACTTAAAGACCTTTTGAGGTTAATGAAAGAAAACATTCTTAAAGTAGAAATTGACAAAGAATTCATGCTTAATGATATTGTAAATGCTCATGATTATATTGAAGCATCAAAAACAGTAGGAAAAGTAATTATAAAGATAGAAGAAGAACAACCAAATAACATGGTATATAATTAATTGGCGACATAGTTGTCTACTAAATAAATAAAATAAAACTCATTTAAATCACTTTAAATGAGTTTTATTTTTTGAGGTTAGCACAGTTTTATAAAAATAGTATCGCTTAAAAAAGCCATTTTTAACTTATACAATTGTGGTTTTAGAAAAAGGTGTACTTTTTTCCCATTAGTAAATGTTTATTAGCTTGTTTAATCAGTCTCACTACTTGGATACTTGCGTTTGGTTATACACATTTTCAACACTGTTTTGAACAAACTTAAAAACACCTGTTCTACTAATAAAGAGTTGATATTGTTTAAATCATGTCCAACAAATTAAACGAAACAAATAATTGTGGAGTAAAATTCTTCTTTCCTTACATGAATAAATTTACAAAAAAATACGCTTTTCAATATTTTCCTTTTTGTTATATTTGTGAAGTTCGCAACCTCTCCAAGTGGAAAAACGTTAGCAAACATATAAAACACCAAAAGGAAATTGATAGACAAAATCCGAAATAGTACATTTTATCGTTTAATTTGGGGCTTATTGGCTTTGCATTTACTCAATGTTAGCATTGACAATCCCGACCCAAATCCAAACCACATTCCGGAAGATTTAACCTATAACGAACAAGAAAGCATTGTAGAATTTGTAATTGAAAAATTGCTCGGCTTTGAAAATGCCATTGCCGAATATGACGACCCCGATACTGAAGAACACAGCAAGAAAAAGACAATAAGCATAGATTGGGTTGTTCTTAATCCTGTATTCAAACACGATTTAAACACTTTATATCAAGCAACCCAAAAAATATTACCACATTACAAAGAACCTGCTTCCCAAGCATTCTGTAAAATATTCAGTCCTCCACCCGAAGTTTGATTTGCCTTTAAAGTAAAAGTTAATCGTCTATTCTGTAAAAGAAACTCAGACGACATTTTTCATTTATAAAAACCAAATCAAGAAAATGAATATCAAAAAAATCTTGATGCCTTTACTATTTTTGGCATCATCAACTTGCGTTTTGGCCCAAATAACCAACGCTACAAAAGACAGCCTTTACATTGAAGAAGTAGAATTGCACCACGAACTGCCAAAAGTGCTACACGCAGAACCTTTATACATTGACCTAATACGAGACCTTGGAGCGAGAAAGGGCGAAAAAGAATGGAATCTCGGTTTTGGTATGACCGACAAACTAAAATTTGATGAATACGAAGCGCTTGTAGAGTACGAATGGGCACCGATAAACCGACTCGGGTTTGAAGTAGAATTGCCATTTACCTTTCATTCGGACATAAACGGAACGCCAAAAGATTCCATGCCATCCAACAAACTGAACAGCATAAAATTGGCAACCCAATGGTCGTTTTTTGTCAATGAAAAAATAGCCACTTCAATGGCAATCGGTTACATCAACGAGTTTGAACTTTCCGACTTTAGGAATTTTGGAAAACCATTCATAAAAGGAAATGTTTATAACCCCTTTTTGGTCGTTGCCAAACGATGGGGCAACAATTTTCACTCGTTAATTTATACCGGTCCAATGATTGAACAAAATTTTAAAACCAATCATTTTCACACCACTTACGATATCAACACCAGTTTTCATTATATGATAACAGGAACGAGAAATTTTGTAGGAATTGAACTTAACAAGACCATAGACAAAAAAGATTTTGATATGACTATACGACCGCAAATGCGACTTGAAATTACTAACCAAACAATGCTTGGAATTGTAACGGGAATACCTATTGCAAGGGAAAACCAACGTTTCAGTGCATTTATAAGACTCATTTGGGAACCACTCCACAGACCAAATAAAATATCGGTAACTATTGAGCAACCCATCTAAAAACTAATTTTTTAAAATAAACCTTTTTTAAATCACGTTAAAAGAGGTTTGTTTTTTGAGGTTAGCACAATTTTATAAAAATAGTATCGCTTAAAAAAGTTATTTTTAACTTATACAATTGCGCTTTTAGAAAAAGTATACTTTTCTTTGTTCTACAGTTAAAAAATATGCTATTAAAAAAGAAAAACTACAATAATAAAAATCATCATTTATAATTGTAGTTTTTATAATTTCTATCTTGTAAAAACTAAAGTATTTCCTTTACTCAAATTTCCATCAAAAGCATAGCCTTCATAATTGAATTTTTTCAAATCTTCAATTGTTTCTGCATTAGTATCAATAATATAACGCACCATTAAACCTCTAGCTTTCTTAGCGAAAAAACTAATCATTTTTAGTTTTCCATCTTTATAATCTTTAAATTCTGGAGTAATAACAGGTACTTTTAAAGCTTTTGTATCAACCGCACTAAAATATTCATTACTGGCTAAATTTAAAAACAATTCATCTTTTGAAAGTTCTTTATTCAAAGCATCTGTAATTGTTTTTTTCCAAAATTCATACAAATTTTTCTTTGCACCTATTGCTAGTGATGTACCCATTTCTAAACGATAAGGTTGCATTAAATCTAATGGTTTTAAAACACCATACAAACCTGATAGAATGCGTAATCTATCTTGTAAAATATCTAATTTATCTGTTGGAATAGTATAAGCATCTAAGCCCGTATAAACATCTCCATTAAAAGCATAAACAGCAGGTCGAGCGTTTTCTGGAGTAAATGGAGTTTGCCAATCTTGATTGCGTTGCCAATTCAAATCGGCTAATTTTTCAGAAATAGACATTAAATCCATTAACTGCTTTGGTTTTTTCTTTTTTAAGGTTTTATGAATGGTCTCTGATTTAGATAAAAAATCAGATTGTGTAAATACTTTTGTTGGTAATTTTGATTCAAAATCTAATGATTTTGCTGGAGATATAACTATTTTCATATTCTTAACTTTCTATTTTTCAAAAGTACGAAAAACAATATCTTTTGGTTTGTAATTTGTATCAAAAAAAATTATAACTGCATATAGTATCTAAATCATATTTTGTCAGAAAAGAGTTATTTTTGTAAAAAAAATTACTAATAAATCCAATTCTTATATAAATTTTAAGTATCTATTAAAATGTATAAATTTTTAGCATTCTTATTAATTATCATTATTTCTCCATTTTTAGGAGGACTATATGGTATTATTCATGATCAAATTACTTATACAATTTCAGAAGAATACTATACAAAATTTAAATTCATTCAATTCGGATTAGAAAATTGGGGATTAGGAGAAAACATTGGAACAATTGAAAATCCAGAAATAAAACTAAGAAACCCTAGATTTGGAGCAACTATTGTAGGAACACTTGCAACATGGTGGGTTGGTTTAATAATTGGTTCTTTTTTAGGAATTATCGGGTTGTTTATCCATAAAAATGGAAAACAAATGATACAAACAACATTCATTGCTATTTTTATCAATACTGGAATTGCATTATTTGTAGGTTTCATAGGGTTACTCTATGGTAAAATATTCCTTATAAATAATATTCCTTCCCATTGGTTCTTTCCAAAAAATCTTCTTGATACAAATAGCTTCATTATGGTTAGCTCTATGCATAATTTCAGTTATATAGGTGGTTTTATCGGATTAATTATAGCAATAATCTATAGTATTAAACAATATTATAAATTAAAATAAATTTAAAAAGCAATGTTTAAAATTGATACAATACAAAAATCGGAGTATTTAAATGTTATTGCTGTTTGGGAAGCATCAGTAAGAGCAACTCATCATTTTTTAAAAGAAGAAGATATTCAATATTTTAAACCGCTCATTTTAAACAATTATTTAGATGCCGTAGAATTGAGAAGTGCAAGAAACGAACAAAATGAAATTATTGGTTTTCTTGGCGTAGCAGAACAAAATTTAGAAATGTTATTTATTCATCCTAATGTAAGAGGAATTGGAATTGGCAAAAAACTATTGCATTATGCTATAAATGAACTAAAAATAACCAATGTAGATGTGAATGAGCAAAACGAGCAAGCTGTTGGATTTTACAAACATTTTGGTTTTGAAATTATTAATCGTTCAGAATTAGATTTTTCAGGAAAGCCCTTTCCTATTTTATATATGAAATTGAAAAAGCAAACCTAATACTCTTTTAAAAACAATAATAAAAAAGCTTCAAATTACTTTTCCCCTATTTCATTTCATTTTTACCTCAGTTCATCTCTTTTTGATTTTAAAATTAAAGCTGCTCCTGTAGATTTGCCTTATAATTATCAATTTAAAAACAAAAAAAATGAGAACAACAGCATCAAAAGTAAAAGCACTTACAGCCTATTCAACACTAATGACAATTATTATGGCGTCACTATTTCTTTTTTCATTTCATAAAATGAAAAAAATAGAAAGTTTTGAAGAAATTAATGTGAAACGAATTAACATTCTAGAGAATGATGGAACTATTAGAATGGTAATTAGTAATAGAGAAAAACAACATTCAGGGAGAATGAATGGAAAAGATACAGAAAAAAGAGAAAGACCATCAGGAATGATATTTTTTAATGATGAAGGAGATGAATGTGGTGGTTTAATATACCAATCTAAAAAAACAGAAGAAGGAATTATAGCTGGAATGTCTATATCTATGGATCAATATGAAAATGATCAGGTAGTACAATTATCAAATCAAGAATTTGTTAAAGAAGGCAAAATACAATCGCAAAGAGGTTTACAAATTAATAATTACCCAGAAGAAAGTACTTATAGCAAAAGTAATGAATTAATAACTGAAGCTGAAAAGATTGAAGATGTTAAATTAAGAAAACAAAAGATGAATGAAATTCATAAAAAATATGGCAGTAAGCAACTTGTTTTCCTTGGTAAAACAAGAGGAAATTCGCAAGGATTATTTATAGCAAATTCAGATGGCCAATTAAAAATGATGATTTATGTTGATGATAAAGGTGAACCAAAATTTCAGACTATAAACGATAAAGGTGAAACAAAAGATTTTTTAATAGTAGAAAAATAATTTAAAAGATAAAAAAGTGTAGTTATTCGCTGCACTTTTTTATCTTTCAACCAATATATTTGCAAAATGAAGCAAGCAAAGATTATTTCACTTCTTAAAAATAGTATTGTCGTTTTAGTTATTATAATTATATTAAGTACTATTCAGACCTATACACTCCATCAAACTAAAAAATTTGGTAGTGTTGATTTTTATGACATTGATGGTCATATATTTAGTATAATTATTTCTATAATTTCCTTTCTAAGTACTTATTTATCTTGGAAAATTATTTCAAAAATATACACTCAAAGAATTATAAAAATTGGAATGACATTTTTATTAGCCTTATTTATCTTTTCTATAATGGTTAGTGTTTATTACGTTCTTTATAGATATTTAATTTACAATTTCAGTACAAGTATTAATATGATAATTGGCAATATAGTATTTGGAATAACAATGAATCACTTATATATTAGTGGATATACTATTGCTTATCTTCATTTTTCAAATTCTAAAAAACTAGCGGTTAATATTGAGCATTTAGAAAAAGAAAAGGAAGTTTTTAAATCAAAAATGTTACAAAAAAATTTAGAACCACATTTCTTATTTAATAACCTAAGTATATTATCTAGTTTAATCAAAAAGAAACCTGACGAAGTGGAAACTTTTATTGACAATTTTTCAGATGTATATCGCTACTATTTAAAGCATAATCAAAAAGAAATAGTAACATTGAGCGAAGAAATAAAGTTTATAAAATCATACATATTATTAATTCAGAAACGATTTAATAATGCTTACACTATACATATTAAAATAGAAAACGAATTAGGCTATATCTTACCTTGCTCTTTACAATTGTGTATTGAAAATGCAATAAAACATAATTACGGAAATGAAAATAATCCCTTAGAAGTATATTTAGAGCGAATTGAAGACACAATTATCATAAAAAACAAACTAAAACCAATAGAAACAAATACAAGTTCTTACATAGGCAATCAATATTTAAAAGATCAATATAAATTATTATTCAATTGCACTTTAGAATTTGAAAAGACAGAAACAGAATATTTCGTTAGAATTCCTATTATAAAATAAATTATGAAAGTTATAATCATTGAAGATGAAGATCTAAATGCTGAAATAATAAGTAATCATCTTCAAAAATTTGATAGCTCAATAGAGATTGTTGCCCATTTAAAAAGCAAAGAAGAAATAAAAAAATGGTACAATGAAAACGATCAGGTAGATCTTGTTTTTTCAGATATAGAACTACTTGATGGAAATGTGTTTTCTGTATTAAAAAATGATCTTATCAAATGTCCTATTATTTTCACAACAGCTTATGACACTTTCTATCAAGATGCATTTGATGTAAATGGAATTGGCTACCTATTAAAACCTATAAGCTATAGCCGATTTGAAATTGCAATGCAAAAACTTAAAACGTTACAAGGAAAAGAAAAAAATATAAACTGGGAAAAAATCGCCAATACTCTACTTAAAACAAACAAAGTATATAAAGAACGAATTATAGTTAAAAATAACAACGAAATAACTATTCTAAATGCTAATACTATTTCAGCATTTTTATCTGATTCAGGAAAATGTGTTGCTATTGATGAAAATGGAAAAGAGCATATATTTAGAGAAAAAATAAGTGATTTAGTTGATGAATTAAATCCTAATACTTTTTTTCAAATAAATAGAGGAGAAATAATAAACATCAATTACATTGAAAAAATAGAAACGTATTTCAATGATAGATTACTTATAAAAATAAAAAACTATAAAAATAAAGTAACAACCAGTACTTCAATTACGCCCGAATTTAAAAGATGGTTAGATAAATAATTGCTAAATTCTATTAAATTTGTAACAAAACAATATTCTCTTCTTATCCATTTATATTTGATGAAAGATCTACTTAAGCAAAACATCCTTAGTAACGTAAACTTTTCAGAAAATGAAATAGAGCAATTTTGCAACCTCTTTAAAGCAAAGAAAATAAAAAAGAAAAAATTTCTATTACAAAAAGGAGAAATTTGCAAGTTTGAAGGCTTTGTAAACAAAGGATTGTTTCACATTTACCATATTAACAAAAAAGGAGGAAAACAAGTACTCTATTTTGCAATTGAAAACTGGTGGGTTACAGACATTGATAGCTTTACAAACCAAAGTCCCTCTAACCTATTCATTGAAGCACTTGAAGACAGCGAAATACTCTTAATAGCAAAAAAAGATAAGGAATTTGCCTATGAAAATTTGCCGCAAGTAGAAAAATTGTTCCGGATAATGACACAAAAAACACATGTAGCACTACAAAGAAGAATGATAGATAACCTTAGTAAAACAGCTGATCAACGTTATCTCGATTTCATAACAAAATACCCCGACCTTCAATTACGACTCAGTAATCTGCAAATTGCTGCTTATTTAGGTATTAGCCACGAATTTTTAAGTAAAATTCGTAGAAAAATTACAAATAGTAAATAAGTTTATATTTATTGAACTAGTTCAATGTTTTTTACAATTATACATCGGAGATTTGTATTACAAACAAGTTCAAATATGAAAAACACATTTAAAACACTATCAATTCACATTATTTCAATAAGCTACAACAGTAATAATAATGTCTCAAATTTCTTAAAAACAAAATCCAAATCGAAATTTAAATCGAAATCCTAAAAGGTTTATTTCAAGAAGTGATACTTCTAAAAATTAAATAGATACGGGAATAATAAGCTAATAACATTAGCCTATTACGGATAGTATAGCATCATTATACAAGTAAACGTTACAATACAAAAAAAATTAGAGTAACATAAAAATTCATAATAACGCACTACTCTAGTTTGTTATTGGAACCCAACAACTTCCAAACTTCCAAATTTGTAACATCAAAATGGAAACTAATCAAAAATCAGGATCAATACCACAATATTGTTCCTATAAAACTATAGGTAATGATCTCAAAAAAACTATCAAAATAACCAAAAATTAAAGGAAAAAGGAAAAAAAGGAGTTCAAATAAACACTTGAACTCTTCATAAATTACCATATATAAACGATTACAATTCTGAAAATTATATCCAACAAAACGTTACAGAAGAATACTAAAAAACAAAGTCTTTTTTACAATTTCAATCGAATAAACTCACAGTATTAGCTTATAATTTTTATGACAAACCAACTTAAACAAAACATTCAAAAACATATAAACCTTTCCGATACTGAAATGGATCAATTCTGTAATTTATTTAAAATTAAGAAAATCAAGAAGAAAAAATTTTTATTACAAAAAGGAGAAATTTGCAAATTTGAAGGATTTGTAAACAAAGGGCTCTTTCAGGTTTACCACATCGACAAAAAAGGAGTAAAACAAGTACTCCATTTTGCTATAGAAGATTGGTGGATAACCGATATTGATAGTTTTACAAATCAAAAACCCTCTGGTTTATTTATTGAAGCACTAGAAGATAGCGAAATATTAATAATATCTAATGCAGACAAAGAATTTGCCTATGAAAACCTACCACAAGTAGAAAAATTGTTCCGAATAATGACCCAAAAATCGCATGTAGCATTACTAAGAAGAATGATAGACAATCTTAGCAAAACAGCAGATCAACGCTATATTGATTTTATAGAAAAATACCCTGAACTTCACAGACGACTCACCAATGTTCAAGTTGCAGCTTATCTTGGTATCAGTCATGAGTTTTTAAGCAAAATTCGCAGAAAAATCACAAAATGTCAAAAAAACAAACTGTAAAAATGATTTATTGAACTTGTTCAATGCATATAACATCAATAAACCTCAACTTTGCATTCATTAAAAAATAGAATAAAGATGAAGAACATTTTTAAACTACTATCAATCGCCATTTTGTTAACATGTAGTATAAGCTGTAATAATGACGATGATTCTTTAGTAAAAGAAAAGCAATCTCAATCCTCAGTAGCAATTGCAAGAGCTTTCTATCAAGAAGTCATTATAAGTAAAAACATTGAATACAAACAATCCATTTCCTAATTAAATTCAAACCATGAAAAAAATAATAGCACAAATAAGCCTCCTAACACTTTTTATTGCTTGCGAAAAAAAAGAAGGAGAAATTCTACCAACCACCACCACTAATGATTATAGCATTATAGGAAAAAAAGCAATCATTACCTATCCAGAATTAAAAGCAGAAGTTTTTTACATTTCAGATAGTACACTACACTGGAAAACAACAGATAGTGCAGGAAATATAGCCGAAGGAGACGAAAAAGTAAATTACAACCTGTTAAATCAAAATCAATTTTTTATTAATTGGATTGAAATAGATGGAACAACAATAAGTCAAGTAGTTGACACCAAAAGTAAAAAAGTAATCACTTATTTAAGCTATACAGACGAAGAAAGCCCAAGAGGGAAAAGGACAGGAATACCTATTGAAGGTAGTTTCGAATTCAATAATTAAACCACTAGTAACAACAATAAATATCATTAGACTTCTGAATATTCTCAGAAGTCTTTTTTAGTATTACTCCCTCCTATTTTAAAAAAATCAAACCCAAACTCCCTTTTCAATAAGGACAAACTATCAATGTTTTTTAAAACAAAATACCCTAAAAAAGGTAGTAAAACAATCCTTTTTATTGAACTAGTTCAATGTTTTTTACACACATAAAAACAAACTTTGTACTTCAAACAAACAAAAAATTAAGCAAAGTTAAATTCTAAAAATTACAAAAATTTTAAAAAAGTCAACTTTTTGAAGGGATAATTATTGCCATTTTTTAAAAAAAGAAAAAACAATACACAACAAATCCACAAAAAGAAAACGCCCTATAATTAGAATTCACTTAAACTATCAAACAAATTATTATGGAAAAAATCAAAAAGGAAACAGCCGTTAGTACCAATGAAGCAACCCATCTTGCCAAATCAGTTTTAAGTAGAGTTATGCAATTTCGAAGAATGATTGAAGAATGTCAAGATAATTGCACAACAGAATGTCCAAAATGTCATGCCCCACATAAAAACAAAGTGGCTACAGCAATAATGCAAAACAAAAAAATAAGATTTGTATTACCTGGGTTTCCAGGAAAATCTCCCAACCTAGCCAAAGTTTTAGGATATCTTCCAGACATGGCAGAAAAACAAGCATTACAATTTTTAAATGACCTATGCTCACAAATACAAGAAATTTACGAACCTGGAGCAGAAGTAATTATATGTTCAGACGGAAGGGTTTTTAGTGATATTGTGGGCATTTCAGAAGAACATTTAACCGCATATCAAATCGAAATTGACCGCCTCATAGATGAATTAAAGTTAACAGCACTTTCAACATTCAACCTCGATGATATAAAAAAAATACATGATTTTGATCAAGCACGTACAGAATTACTAAAAAACTACGGTCAAGATCTTAATCTTTTAAAAGATAAAATAAAAAGAGGAGGAAAAGATGCAATAGATCCAGATGATATAGAAGCCAACCGAATGTATTGTGGTCTTACTCGTTTTTTAGTTGAAGATCAAATGTTCCCTGGGCAAACACGATCTAAAAGTGCAATACAAAAAGAGTGTAAAGAAAAAGCCTACTTAGCCATTATACGAAGTAATGCTTGGACTGACTTAATTGCAGAAAAGTTTCCCGATGCTATTCGTTTATCAATCCACCCACAAGCCTGTGGTGCCAAAAAAATTGGAATACAACTTTTAGGAATAGAAACTTGGACAACACCTTGGCACGCAGTAGCAGTAAACACAAACAAAGGATTCATACTAATGAAACACAGCGAAGTAAAAAAATTAAATTCAAAATTAGTACTTGACGAATATGGACGTTCTAGTCACTATGAGCTTATTTCACAAAACTAAAAAACAACAAAACATGAACTTTAAAACAACAAAATTAAATCCGTTCGGTCTATTGATCGAACCGATTAATGAAAAAACAAATATTCTCGATTTAGACATTAAAGAACTAAGAGAGATCCTATCCAATGAGCATTTAGTTGCTTTGAGAGGCTTTACAAGCTTTGCTAGCGCAGAAGAGTTTTCAGAATATTGCGAGAAATTTGGAGAAATTTGCCTTTGGCCTTTTGGAAAAGTCTTAGAACTTGTAGAAAAAGAAAATCCAGAAGATCATATTTTCGACAATAGCTATATTCCACTACATTGGGACGGCATGTATCGCAAACAAATTTGTGAAACACAAGTATTTCATTGCGTAAACGCACCAGGAGAGAATAATGGCGGTGGAACCACATTTACCAACACCAAAAAAATTTTAGAAAACGCATCGGCAACCGAGAAAGAATATTGGGGTAAAATAACCTGTGAATATTCTCGAAAAATGGAGTTCTATGATAGTAAAACAATAGCTCCAATCATTGATAAACACTATGAAAAAGAATATTCAGTAATACGCTTTTGTGAACCACCAAACAGTAACGATACTTCTTTCGTAAATCACCCAGGCTTTGAAGTAAAAGGCATACCAGAAGATGAAGTGGCAAATTTTATTCAAAACCTTAACCAAACCCTTTATTCACCACAATACCTATACACTCACCAATGGGAAACAGGAGATATTGTGTTTTCAGACAATAGTACATTATTACACGGAAGAGAACCTTTTACCAAAGGAGCACCAAGACATCTTAGACGCATACAACTACTTGGAACACCTCCACTAAACAATCCCCATCTAATATATACAAAATGAGAACAATAGAAACAGATATTTTCATAGTAGGTGCTGGACCAGTAGGACTAGCTTGTGCCTATTTAGCAGCGCTTTCAGGCTTAAAAACTACCATAATAGATAAATCGGAAGGACCATTAGAAGTAGGAAGAGCAGACGCACTCAATGCAAGAACATTGCAACTACTAGAAATTGTTGATTTATTTAAAGAACTATACCCACAGGGATTACCCTGCAACACCAGTTCAATTTGGGAAAAGGGAAAATTTGTCTCTCGTCAATCGAATTGGTGGGACGAACTTGAAGGTTGTTTCCACAAACATTTTTTAATGTTAGGACAAGCATTTATTGAAAAACTATTAGATGAAAAACTAAAAGCAATTAATGCTCCTGTAATCAGACAAACAAAAATAGAAACTATTCAAGTGACAGAAAAAGGATGTGAATGTACCCTTTCTAATGGAGATATTGTAAAATCAAACTATCTAATTGGAGCCGATGGGTCGCACTCCTTTGTTAGAAACCATTTCAACATACCGTTTGAAATTTCACGTCCACAAATTATATGGGCTGTAATCGATGCTGTTTTTGAAACCGATTTTACAAAAGTTCCAGAAATTATTGTTTTTCAATCGGAAACTTCAGACGTTGCTTGGATTCCTAGAGAAGGAAAAATAGACCGATTCTACATTAGAATGGATAGAAAAGATTTTGCTATAGAAGATGCAATGGAAAGAATAAATATTGCAATGGCACCACACACCATAAAAATTAAAGAACTCGTTTGGTTTTCACATTTCTCAGTAAAAGAATCTGTAGTCGAAAACTATATTATTCAAGACCGAGTAATTCTTGCAGGAGACGCCTGTCATATTCACTCAGTAAACGGAGGACAAGGTCTTAATACTGGTTTAGCAGATGCATTCAACCTAATTTGGAAAATCAGCATGATAGAAAATCATGGAGTCGACAGCAGCCTACTCCAATCCTATGAAAATGAAAGAAAACCAGTAGCACTAAGTGTAATAAAAAGTTCTGGAGAACTTGTTCGTTCAACAAAATATTCAGAAGATGGCACACACGCTAAAGATTATGTCAAAATTGTAGAAAAAAGAGCAGGAAATATTACAGGTATGGGAATTCGCTACAGTGAAAGTGGATTAGCGGGTTCAAGAGTCTATGACATCGATGTAAACCATGGAAACAAACAATATCGTCTCTATACGCTTTTAAACTATACAAAGTTCACCCTACTCTGTTTTGGTAATAAAAAAATAGAAATAGAATTGCCCAGTTTTGTAGAATTAATACAAATTCAATCCAACAATTCAGCCAACGAACTTTGGACAGCAAGTGATTATTATAAAAATCAAATCATTTTAGTAAGACCCGATTCCTATATTGAAGCAGCGGGAACTTTAAATGAAATTGATGATTTAATAAATCATTTTCTCCATAAATACACTAAAAATGAAAATTCAATGCTCGTTTAATTAAAAAACAAAACAGTCCAAAAAGTAAATATTATACGAGTTGTGATTTGAATTTACTGTAAAAGAAAATGATGATTTTTTTCTTGATATGAAATCACCATTAACAATAAGTTTGTTGCAAACGCATAATATCCGTTTTCTCTTGTAAAGCTTTACATAAAAAGCAACCAATAAATAAAACAAAGAATGACAAATAAAAGAAAAGCAAAAGCATATTATACCGCAGTGAACGCCTACGATGAGGCAACTATTGAGTATATGATACATGAAAACTATATTCAACACAATCTAAAAGTTCCAACTGGCAGAGCCGCATTTGTTGCCATGCTACCCAAACTAAAAGAGCATGGCAGTAAAATAGAAAATATTCGTATGCTAGAAGATGGTTCTCACATAATAATGCATCACAAATGGAAAAACGCAACTCCACTGGGTTGCAACGAAGCAGTGGCTTTTCATATCATCCGTTTCGATACCTTTGGAATCATTACAGAACATTGGAATGTAATGACAGAAACAACACCACTAAACCCATCTAAAAGATCTTTGTTTGACGGTGAAACGAAAATAAAAGATAAAGAAAAAACAGCAGCCAATAAATCAACTATAACAGCCCTATTTAATCAGCTCATTAGCAAAAACATAAACAAAACAATAACAAGCATACCTCAATATTTTAAAGCCAATTTTCAACAACATCATCCACAACTAGTAGATGGAATTCCTAGTTTGATAAAAGCCATCCAAGACGGTGTTTTCTTCCCACACTATAAAGAACAACATGCTGTTTTTGGAGAAGGAAACTTTGTCCTTTCTATTAGCGAAGGAATATATGCTGGAAAAGAATCGGCTTTATATGATCTTTTTCAAATGGAAAACGGACAAATTGCTGCACATTGGAACATTTATCAAGAAATTCCAACCCAAGACCTAGCCAACAATAATACCATGTTTAATTTTCAAAAAACAACAAAGAAAAGTACACAAAAACCAACCGTAGTTTAGAACATTTTTCTATAATAAAAGTACAAACAACAAGTATATAATTAATAAAAGAAAACAATATGCCATACCTATCATTCGAATCTGGTCAGCTCGACGAAAAAGTAAAACAAAAACTAATAGCACAATTAACACAACTATCAGTAGAAATTACTGGAATTCCGAAAGAATATTTCTTCGTTTCCATAAAAGAAATACCAGACAGCGACATTGCTGTTGGTGGAAAAACAGTAGAAGCAATGAAAAATGAATTGAAAAAAAACAAATAAAAATTGCAAGCAAAAAGGCTGTCTGAAAAGTAATGAAACTTGTCATTTCGGATTTATTTTGGAATCTAATGAATGCTGAAATTCTGTATTTTAAAGAAACAAGCACAAACAAAGTGAACTAACGTAGTAAACAAGTTTAGTTGAATAAGATCTAACTTTTGAGACAGCCTCTCATTAATTAAATAACAGCCCGATTTAAATCTAATAAAATATACGTTACTGGAAGTTTTTTCAAAAATAATTGAATTACTTTTAAAATTGAAAATATTATAAAAAAACACTTAAAACAAACTTCCAATAATTCAAAAAGCAAATAAGACATGACGATCCAAAAAAAATATGACGGAATACTATTCGATTTAGACGGAACCCTACTAAATACACTAGGAATTTATACCCATATCATGAACGAACTCTTGAAAAAAAATAATTTCCCAACACACACCTCAAAAAAATATCGAAAATTTATTGGCAATGGAGCCCAAAACTTCATAGCACAATGTCTTCCGCAAAACCATAGAAAAGAAGAAACAATAATGCAAATAGGAAAGGAATTTCATCTAAACTATCAAAACAACTACACAACACATTCCGAAGTTTATACAGGCATTTTAGAACTTCTGGAAACACTACAATCAACTGGAAAACCAATAGCACTGCTTTCTAATAAATCCCATGAACTCACTTGCAAATGTGCCGAACATTTTTTCCCAACAATAAAATTCAAACAAATAATAGGACAATCCGATAGCTATAAAAAACCAGATCCAAAAGGAGCATTAGCCATTGCAAACACATTAAAACTACCTCTAGATAAATTAGTTCTTGTTGGCGATACAGAAGTTGATATAGTAACCGCACAAAATGCAGATATCGATAGCATTGCCGTTACTTGGGGATTCAGAGATGAAGAAGAACTAAAAATAGTAGCCCCAAAATATATCCTTAGCGAAACCAATCAATTAAAAAACTATTTACTCTAAAAGAGTACCATTTCCACAAAAAAAGAAAACAAATGTTTTAAACCCAAATAATGTCTAATGCATAATTTGGGTTAAAACCAACAACAATACCCTTTTATTATTTTGTGAAATACCCCACACACAATACTATCTTTGAAAAAAAAACAATGAATTAAAATACTTCCTCAGTTCGTCTTTAGCTCGGGTTACTAAACTCCAAAATAAATAGAAAAAATGAAGCAAACCGACTCCGAATTCACCCTTATGGAGTTATCAAAAAATTATGAAAGAGAAAATCAAGAGGCTATTATGCCTCTTTTTTTTAGAGTAGTTTTTCTGTTGTTTTTTTAATGTTTAACTTCACTTTTAGACATACTTGACCTTACCTATAAAATTATCTTTTACAAAAACTTATTTTTTAGCTTAAGCCAATTAATGTTGAATGATTACATTCAAAAAAGTTTTTTAGTGTAGCTTAAATACGCTATTTTTAATTGATTTTATAATACAAATTAAAATAAATGGAGGTTTTATACAAACTGACGTTGTACATAATTTAAAGAAATGCTTAAATCAAATCTAACATTAATATTTATTCTTTTTCATTTTTTTTTATTTAGTCAATCAAAAGTTAATCCAACCGAATTAACCTTTGAAAAAAAGAATATTCCTGAAAAGATTAAAAAAATCACTCAGTATAAATCAGATACTATTATAAATATTCGCGAATTTGATTCAGTAAAAAATTTGGTATTTAGTTATTCAAATGAATATGTTGGTGAAAATTGGAATAATAAATATTTAACAACTATACGAGCAAATATTTTTGAAAAAAACAACAAAATATCTAAAAAATATTATCTCCATTCTAACGTTGGAATAAATATTGATTACTATGAGTATGATAAAAATGGTTTTAATAAAAAAATATATACGAAGAACAATAATTTTGAAGATGATGAAAAATTAACTAATACAAATCCATATTCTTACATCTTTAAAATTGAATCTATAAATGATTTGATAAATAATGATGAAATAATCCGAATTGAAGAACTTGCAGATAAATATTTAGAATTCGAAAAAGAATATGACTCAATTGGAAATTTAATTAAAGAAATGTCTTTTAATAGTTTAAATCAAAAAGAATGGACAGAACATTCTTTTTATGATGATGACAATAATTTAATATATTCTGTTTCTGAAGAATCTCAAAATACTTTTAATTTTTTATATTCTTACAACAAAAATAAGCTTTCACAAAGTGTAAGAATTTCTCAAGATAAAATCAAAATGTTAAAAAAAGTTGATTATATAATGCTATATAAATATGATAAAAAAGGCAGATTAATAAAAGAAATGATAATACGAGATGGTAAAGTAGATTATAAATATGATTATAAATACGGGAAAGATGATTACATTAAAAAAATAATTACATATCTGTATAACTCTCAAAAACCATCTATAATTCAAGAATTTTATTATAATGAAAAAGGAAGTATCATTAAAGAAAAAATAAAATATTATAGATCAAATGAAAAAATTGTAAATAAATATTTCTACAAATATGAATTCTATAAATAAAAACTACGTGAACACAGCTAAGGTTTTATTGCATGCGAAGCAAAAACAATGAATTAAAATACTTCCTCAGTTCGTCTTTAGCTCGGGTTACTAAACTCCAGAATAAATAGACAAAATGAAGTAAACCGTTTATATTCTCACTACAATGTTTAATATATAATTTGGTTTTAACTGTAAGTTGATAGAAGAGTTGACATTACTTATTAACTAACGCTTTCTCTAATAATTTATGCTGAAGCTCTAAAGTTTTAAGTTTTATTTTTAACTGAGTTTGTTCATATAGACTATACCTCTTTACCGTTTCCATAGCTTTACGTTCTATTATTTTTAAGGTTTCATATTCAAAATCCACAAACTTTTTTTTAGACAATGCTAAATTTACAAAATCTATTGTTCGCATTGCTGCTTGGTATTTGTTTTCTGTTTCTTTATACTTTTTTTGTAAACGAAATTGCTTTATAACAACATCTTTTAATTCTGCTTCTAACTTTACAAGTTGTTCTTGTATTTGTTGTTTTTCAATTGTTTTTCTATGGAGACTTTCCAATGGCAATTCACTGGCAACCTTTAATAAAAAACCAAATTTTTCTCTCGATTTAACAGGTAAACCACGATATCCTATTTTATGCATAGACCATTGGCTCCTACTTACATTAAGCAACATTGCCATTTCTTCTTGTGGTATCAGCATTTTTGCTTTAAAAATGGTTTCTTTTTTCATATCTAAATTATTTTGTAGTGATGTTTTACTTTCGTTCCTAAAATTTGTGTCTTTAATTTTCAAAAAATAAATTTGCCACGCTTTTTGTTGCAAATTTTATTTTTTTTTTGAATTTGCAACAAAAAGCGTGGCAAATTGAAATAAAAAAAAGAAATGACACAAGAATTATAAAAATATGGAACACTACTTTATCGAAAAACAAAAAAGATGCCAATCTAAATTTTTTAAAAAAATTATAAATCAGTTTTACTAAAAAACAAAAAATTGTAAGAATTTAAAAAAAAATGTATATTTGTATTAGAATGAAATTCCTAAAAAACATATTACGTTTGCCTTTTTTCAGTACCTATTATTGCTCAATAATGGGCATAAATGTATATGTATATAAGACTAAACAACATTGTTGATATAAAATTAATACACTATAAACTTAAAGCCCGAACATAACGTTCGGGCTTTTTTATTTTAAAAAAAATGGAAATACTAGAATTACTAAAAGAAAATGTAGAAATTATATTACCTGAAAACGGATTAGAACAAAAACTACAAGAAGCCAAAAATGAAAATCGAAAATTAAAAATCAAATTAGGTTTTGACCCTACTGCTCCTGATTTACATTTAGGACATGCTGTTGTGCTTAAAAAAATGAGACAATTTCAAGATCATGGGCATCAAATTATAATCTTAGTTGGTAGTTTTACTGCTAGGATTGGAGATCCAACAGGAAAAAATAAAAGCCGAAAACCATTAAGTATAGAAGAAGTACAACAAAATGCTGAAACTTATATAGAACAACTCTCCAAAATTATAGACATAAATAAAGCAAAAATCGTTTTCAATTCCGATTGGTTAGATTGTTTACCGTTTTCGGAAGTTTTACAACTTATGTCTAAAATAACGCTAGCTCAACTCATGCAACGCAAGGATTTTAACAAACGCTTTACCGAAAATACACCTATTGCAATGCATGAACTCATTTACCCTATTCTACAAGGCTTTGATTCTGTTCAATTAAAATGCGACATTGAAATGGGAGGAACTGATCAATTATTTAACTGTGCAATGGGAAGACAATTACAAGAAGCACATGAAATGGCACCGCAAACTGTAATGTGTATGCCTCTTTTAAGAGGAACTGATGGCGTTGAAAAAATGAGTAAGTCTTTAAATAACACTATCGGACTAACCGACGAGCCTAACAATATGTTTGGAAAAACCATGTCAATACCTGATAGTTTAATAATGGAGTTTTTAAATTTAACAACCCATTTCTCAGAAGATGAAAAACGACAGATAAGTCTACAATTGACAAATGGAGAAAATCCAATGAATATTAAAAAGATAATTGCAAAAAATATTATAACACAATATCATAGTGAAAAAGCAGCAATAGAGGCAGAAGCTTTTTTTACAAATCAATTTCAAAATAAAAAATTTGAAGATAAAAACTTTAAACAAATTTCAATAAGTACTTTAAACTTACAGACAAAAGCAATAACAACAGTAGAATTATGCAAAATTTTTAAAAATGATTTATCCAATTCTGCAATTAGACGACTTATAGAAAGCGGAGCAGTTCAAATTAATAATGAAAAAATGAAAGAACCCTACAAAGCAATTGAAGTAGTAAAAAATTTAAAAATAAAAATCGGCAAACTCGATTTCTACGAACTACAAGAATAGTTAAACATAAAAAAACTCCTGATTTCTCAGGAGTTTTTTATAATTATATTGTTTCTTTTCAATTAAAAAACAAACATAGCTCTTTCACCCATTAAATCATTTACTTCTTCAGCAACTTGTTCTAAGACTGCTTCATCAGTATGATTCATGATTACTTTATCAATTAAAGCTACAATAACTTCCATATCGTTTTCGTCTAAACCACGAGTAGTAATTGCTGATGTACCTACACGAATTCCTGATGTTACAAATGGTGATTTATCATCAAAAGGAACCATGTTTTTGTTTACTGTTATTTCAGCTTTTACTAATGCATTTTCAGCTTCTTTTCCAGTAATATTTTTATTTCTTAAGTCAATCAACATCATATGATTATCTGTTCCTCCAGAAATAATTTTATATCCTCTACTCACAAATGCAGCAGCCATAGCCTGTGCATTTTTTCTAACTTGCATAGTGTATCTGAAAAACTCATCTGTTAAAGCTTCTCCAAAGGCAACAGCTTTAGCCGCAATAATATGCATTAAAGGACCACCTTGATTTCCAGGAAAAACAGACATATCTAAAATATGAGACATCATTCTAGTTTCACCTTTAGGTGTTTTTAAACCCCATGGATTTTCAAAATCTTTACCCATCATAATCATTCCACCTCTAGGACCTCTTAATGTTTTATGAGTAGTAGTAGTAACAATATGACAATGAGGAATTGGATCATTTAATAATCCTTTTGCGATTAATCCTGCTGGATGAGAAATATCTGCTAATAATAAAGCCCCTACACTATCTGCAATTTCACGAAAACGTTTAAAATCCATATCTCTAGAATAAGCAGAAGCTCCCGCAATAATCATTTTTGGTTTTTCAGCTAATGCAATTTCTTGAATTTTATCGTAATTTAATAATCCTGTTTCTTCTTCTACTCCATAAAATGAAGGAGAATATAACTTACCTGAAAAATTAACTGGTGAACCATGAGTTAAATGACCACCATGTGATAAATCAAAACCTAATATTTTGTCACCTGGTTGCAAACAAGCTGCAAACACTGCTGTATTTGCCTGAGAACCCGAATGCGGTTGTACATTTACATATTCAGCCCCAAATAATGCTTTTGCTCTATCTATTGCTATTTGTTCTACAATATCTACTACTTCACATCCTCCATAATAACGCTTACCTGGATATCCTTCAGCATATTTATTTGTTAATACAGAACCCGCAGCTTCCATCACTTGGTCACTTACAAAGTTTTCTGAGGCAATTAGTTCAATTCCGTGAATTTGCCTGTCTTGCTCGTCAAGAATCAGGTCAAAAATTTGTTCGTCGCGTTGCATTTCTTAGTAATTCGTTAAAATTTATTCAAATTTACAAAAAAGGTTTGTTAAATAACCAGTAAAGTTTATATTTGGTATATAATTTTTCAACAACAAATTAACATTATATTATGCCAAATATAGCAAACGATCCGAAGAGAAAATCATGGATAAATGTCCCTGAAAACAGTGACTTCCCTATTCAAAATATTCCCTTTGGTGTTTTCATTACTAAAGAAGATGTAATTACTATAGGAACTAGAATAGGTAACTCTGCAATAGACATGGGGGCATTACAACAATTAGGATATTTTGAAGGAATTGAGCTTACAGATGATATGTTCATGCAAGATACTCTTAATGATTTTATCTCTGATGGTAAAAAAACATGGCGATTAGTACGAAACCGATTAGCACATATTTTTGATGCTGAAAATCCTAAACTTCGTGATAATAAAAAACATTGCGATATTATTATTTTCGACATGAAAGATGTAGAAATGTTATTACCTGTTCAAATAGGTGACTATACTGATTTTTATAGCTCTAAAGAACATGCTACAAACGTAGGTAAAATGTTTCGAGATCCAGATAATGCATTATTACCAAACTGGCTTCATATTCCTGTAGGATATCACGGTAGAAGTTCAACTATTGTTCCTAGTGGAGTTGCAGTAAGAAGACCTAACGGACAAACATTACCTGCTGGTGAAACACAACCTGTTTTTGGACCATCAAAATTAGTCGATTTTGAACTTGAAACAGCGTTTATAACTACTGATGCAAACTTAATGGGTGAAGCAATTCCTATAGGTGAAGCAGAAGATTATATTTTTGGAATGGTTCTTTTTAATGACTGGAGTGCTCGTGACATTCAAAAATGGGAATATGTTCCATTAGGACCATTTTTAGCTAAAAACTTTGCCTCGTCAATTTCTCCATGGATTGTAACAATGGATGCTTTAGAACCTTTTAGAACTAAAGGTCCAGAGCAAAATCCAGAGCCATTAGCTTATTTACAACAAAGTGGCGATCATGCTTTTGATATTAATTTACAAGTAGCGATTCAGCCAGAAAATGCAGAAGAAACTGTGGTTTCTAATTCTAATTTTAAATATATGTATTGGTCAATGTGCCAACAGTTAACTCATCATACTGTCAATGGTTGTAGAGTGAATTCTGGTGACATGATGGGAAGTGGAACTATTTCTGGACCAACAGAAGATTCTTTTGGCTCAATGCTAGAATTAACATGGGGTGGAAAAAATCCTATAAAACTAAATGATGGTAGTGAAAGAAAATTTATTAACGATAATGACACTGTAATCATTAGAGGATATTGCCAAAATTCTGACATAAGAATTGGGTTTGGTGAATGTTCTAGTAAACTACTTCCTGCTGTAGATTTAAAATTTTAAAATAATAATTAAAATTCATAAAAAACTCCAAAAAATATTTTTTGGAGTTTTTTTTAGATCAAATAAAACTGGCATCTTTTTTGTCTTGCTAAAAAAAACAAAAAGATATAACAGAGAGCCGCCTTTCTACTTCTAAAAAATTTTATCTTTGCCAAAATAATTTATTTATGAAAAAAATTACTTTTATTCTTCTATTTTTATTAATCATTAGTTGTGGTGTAAAACAAACACAATCTATGCTTAGTAATGGAAACTACGACGGTGCAATTGAAAATGCAGTAGATGCATTACGTACAAACAAAACAGCCAAAGGAAAACAAGACTATGTTTATCTTTTAGAAGAATCATTTGCTAAAGCTAAAGAACGTGATCAATCTTCTTTAAACTTATTAATTAAAGAAAATAATCCTGCAAATTATGAACGTATTTACAATTTGTATAGTAAAATGAGATCGCGTCAGGAAAGAATTAAACCATTACTCCCTCTTCCTTTATTAAAAGAAGGTAGAAATGCTATTTTTCCTATGGATGATTATTCTGATGAAATTATTAGTAGTAAAAATAATTTATCTGGTTTTTTATACATAAATGCAAAAAAATTAATGACTTCTCAAAACAAAATGGATTTTCGCCAAGCTTTTGATGATTTACGTTATTTAGATGAATTAAATCCTAATTATAAAGACGTGAGAGCTTTAATGGATCAAGCTCAATTAAAAGGAACCGATTTTGTTCATGTATATACAAAAAATGAAACAAATATGGTTATTCCTACTCGTTTACAAGATGATTTATTAGATTTTAGTACGTATGGAATAAATGATAAATGGACTGTATATCATAACAATCGTCAAAAAAACATTAACTATGACTATGGGATGATTGTTAACTTTAGAGGTATTGTTATTTCTCCTGAACAGGTTCGTGAAAAACAATTCATTAAAGAAAAGCAAATTAAAGATGGAACAAAAACACTTTTAGATTCGAATGGAAATGTAGTGAAAGATAGTATTGGAAACGCAATTAAAGTAGACAACTTCAAAACAATTAAAGTTAATATTTACGAATTTACACAATTCAAATCATGCCAAGTAACAGCTAAAATAGATTATGTAGATTTTAGAACCAATCAATTAATTAATGCTTTTCCTATTACTAGTGAATTTATTTTTGATTACATCTATGCTAATTATAATGGTGACAAACGTGCTTGTGAAGCTGATTATTACCAATATTTTGAAAGACGAGCTGTTCCTTTTCCTAGTAATGAACAGATGATATATGATACAGGGGAAGATTTAAAAATTAAACTAAAAGGAATTATAACAAATAATAGATTTAGATAGTAATATTATCTATATAATAGTTAAAACACATTGCCAAAACAATGTGTTTTTTTGTTTTTAATGTTTATTTTACAAAATAATTAACATTTTTTTTAAATAATATATTACATTTACCTTGTATAATATAAAACAAATAAACATGAAAAAAAGACTATTTTACTATTTTCTGTTTGCTTTTAGTATTACTATAAGCAATGCTCAAGAATTAAAAAATCTTGAAAGAATCAATTTAGAAGGTTATTTTACAAATCCTGTAGTATCACCAAATGGGAAATTTGTATTACTAACCAATGAACATTTTAACGGTGTGTTTTTATTAAATTTAAGCACGCAAGAAGTCAATAAAATTTCTGAAAAACAAGGTAGTGGTTACGGCTATTCATGGGATAGAAATAGCGAATCATTCTATTTTAAACAAAAAAACAAGGATGAATTCTATTCTAATTCAAAAACGTATAGCTATACTATAAACAATAAAGAAATTACTGAACTTCCTGAGATTAATCATAATTATTTACCTTCCTTTAATGGTTTCTACAAAGAGAATGAATCTCAAATCGTTGTTTATACAAATTTAGAAACATTAAAAATTCATGCTAGAGATTTAATTTCTCAAAAAGATTGGGTTGTAACTAATGATGAGGGACAATTTTACAATGCACTATTATCTCATGATTCAAAAAAAGTAGCAGTACACAACGGTGCAGATATATATGTATATGATATATATGGGAAAGAAGAAAGTATAAAAATAGGAACTGGAATTGCCACATCATGGTCTCCAAACGATAACTATTTAATTGGCTTTTTAGACCAAAGCTCTGATGGTCACACTATAGATAATTCTGAAATTTATATATTCAGTCCAGCAAAATATAGTCCAAAGAAACTTACTAATACAGAAGTTTTTTCAGAAATGTTTCCTTCATTTATAGAAAATGATAGAATACTTTTCTCTGATGATAAAACAGGCCGAATATATTCATTTAACATAAAATAAGACGATTATGAAAAATCTATATACACTACTTACCATATTATTGTTTTCATTTTGCTTAAATGCACAAATAATAGTAATAGATCCAGGTCATGGATATGGCTCTTCTACAAGTAACAATCCAGATGGAAGAACTGCAACAGAAATAGAAACTGCATTAGCAGTAGGTTTAAAAACGAAAACATTAATACAAAATAACTGTTCTGCTTTAACTGTAAATATGACTAGAACAACAAACATAAATGGTTGGACTTCAGTTACACAAAGAGCGCAAATGTCAAACAACTGGAATGCAGATAGACTTATTAGTATTCATTGTAATGCTGGTGGCGGAACTGGTACTGAAACTTTCTATTGTACTTATGATGATACTAGCACTACTCCAGATATCAATTTTTCTAAAAAAATTCAAGCAGATATGGTTACTAATGGTTCTTTTAATAACAGACGTTGTGTAGAAGATAATTCTTATTTATCTTATCATTTAGGCGTTTTACGTTATTCATCAGCAACAGCTTGTTTAAACGAAATAGGGTTTGTAGACCACTCCACAGATGCTGCAAAGTTAAATAGTAATACTTGGAGAGATAAATTTGCATTATCTTACTTCAATTCATTAAAATCTAACTTAAATATTACTTGTAGCGCATCTTCTGCTCCTGGTAGTTTTTCATTAACTGCAACACCAGAATGTGTTAACAATTCTAGTAGAATTAATTTAACATGGACATCATCTGCTAATGCAACTTCTTACGATATATATAGAAATGGTTCTCTATATGCTAGTAACATAGCAGGAACTTCTTTCTTAAATACATACGTAACTTCTGGAACTACATATACTTATTATATTAAAGCTAAAAATGCATCTGGTTCTATAAATAATTCAAATGGAACACTAACTAGAACTGCTGCTTGTACTCCAGGATCATTTACTTTAACAGCTTCAGCAACATGCAGTGGATCAACAAGTGCAATTAACTTAACATGGACTACTTCTGCAAATGCAACTTCTTATGATATTTATAGAAACGGAAATCTATATGCTAGTAATGTAACAGGAAATTCATTTTTAAATACATATTTAATTAATGCAGGATCAGTTTATACCTATTATATTAAGGCTAAAAATAGTTCTGGAACATTAAATAACTCAAATGGAAGCAGATCTGTAACAGCAACTAGTTGTGCTGCAAAAGCGAGTAATGAGAATGATGAACAGTTAGAATTTAATGGTGAAATTTCACTTTATCCAAATCCTGCAATAAATGAAATTACATTTGAAATTAATAATGTTCAAAGTAAAAACGTTACTTTAGATATTTTTGACATTTCTGGAAAACGTATTAAAAACATGAAATTAAATTCAGATAATGACTTAATCCAACAACAACTTAATATTTCTGAATTTGCTAGTGGTATTTACTTTATCAATTTCACTATTGATAATAAAGAATACTTAAAGAAATTCGTTAAACAATAATTAAAAATTAAAAACGCTTTCAAATTTGAAAGCGTTTTTTTATACAAATTGTTTTAAATCTTCAACAGCAATGCCTTCATGTGAAGCATTATAAACTGCCTTTCCTTCTTTTACAACTAAAATTTGAGGAGATTGATGCATTATTCCATAACGATTTGTTATTTCATTAGAAATATCTCTATGATTTAATAAATCCAGTAAATACCAATCTAATTCCGAATCACTAAAATTAAATCCATTATCAAATTGTCTCAAAACAGTTCTACTGATAATACATCTTGTGCTATGTTTAAAAAGCACTACAGGTTTATCTTTTGAAATAGCATCAATTTCATCTAATTGCGACTGACTGTCTAAAGTGTAAAACTTAGCCTCTTCCCTATTTTCTTTATCCTCATTTGAACTTCCACCAAATATATTTTTTAAAAAACTCATAATTATCTTTTTATTTTTACAAAGTTACTAAAATACAAAAGCTTTAAAATTAGCTTTTTTACATATTTACATAACAAAAATTCCTTAAAAAGGTTATTTATTAATAAGCATAATATCTCTTTGTTTACTTAAAATAGATGCGTCTTCATTTAAATGATGCTTCTCCATAAAAGAAATTAATTTATTTAATCTAGCCACATTATCAAAATTCAAATTCCATGATAATTTTGACAAACATTCAGTACAAAGTGCATTTGGTCTAGAATCAGATTCTCTTAAATTATTTGAACCATTCATCAAGCAAATAGCGTAAGTACAATGTTTAATTGTAAACATATGACTTATTTCATGAACCGATGTTTTTATAATACGCATTAAACATTTGGAATAATTTGTTTCATCTATTGATCCATCTGAGTATCTAAAAATAGAAGATACACCAGTTCTCTTTTTATAGCTAGCCAATCCAAAAACAAAATTCCATGATGGTCTAGGATACAAATCTTTTGCAGTAATTCCCATAATAACAATTCCATCTTTTGGTGTTTTTTTAGGTAATATACTATTAATAATATATGATGCATTTAACTGATTATTACCATTATGAAACCTTTGCTGAGTTTTAGGTATACTATTTTCTGAAATAGAAGGAAGTTGAACCGTTTTTAAATTAAAAAAAAGTTCAATGTATTCTGTGTTCCAATTTATTATTTTTTGTTCCCAAGGAGTAAAAGTACCTATAGGTTGAATATAAATGATATTTATATCTTTAAAAGGGGAAACAGGATTTGATTTTATATAATCACTATAAGATTGTTCTTTTTCATGATTATTATATAACCATTCACCTGGTTTGGGCTGTTCAAGTTTTATATTCAAATCTGTTAGTAACTCATAATTAGGCAATTTTAAATCCCCTTTCTCTAATTTTATGTGTTCAATTATAGTTTCAGTTTCTTTCGCTTTCTCATTACAAGAAAATAAAATTAAGAAAAATAAAAATATTGGTTTCATAATATTGAATATTGGTTCAGTCAAAATAGCAAAAAATAAGCCAATATGACTTGTTTTCGATGTTTAAAAAGATAAAAATAGCAAAAAATACGTCATTTTGACATAAAAAATGAATTGGAACGTAAATTGACTAAATACATTTGAAATTAATAATAATACAAACTTTACAAATATAAAGAATAGACTAAATCAATCTACATAAAATAAATAAGACAATATGAACTTTAATAATTTTACAATAAAATCACAAGAGGCCATACAACAAGCGCAACAAATTGCTCAAAGTTATGGTCATCAACAAATAGAAAATGAACATATTTTTAAAGGAATACTAGAAGTCGATGAAAATGTGACACCATTCCTTCTAAAAAAACTCAATGTAAATGTTGAGTTGTTCAAAAAAGTTTTAGATAGCACTTTACAAAGTTTTTCTAAAGTTTCAGGAACAGATATTATGCTTTCTAGAGAAGCAAGTTTAGCTTTAAATGAAGCTTCAATCATTGCTAAAAAAAGAAATGATGAATTTGTATCCATTGAACACCTTGTATTAGCTATTTTTAAATCGAAAAGTAAAGTTGCACAAATTTTAAAAGATCAAGGTGTAACAGAAAAAGGATTAGATAGTGCTATTACAGAACTTCGAAAAGGAGAGCGAGTAACATCAGCTTCAGCCGAAGAAACCTATAATGCATTAAACAAATATGCTAAAAACCTTTGCGAATTAGCTAAAAATGGTAAACTAGATCCCGTTATTGGTCGTGATGAAGAAATCCGAAGAGTATTACAAATTTTAACAAGAAGAACAAAAAACAATCCAATGTTGATTGGTGAACCTGGAGTTGGTAAAACAGCTATTGCAGAAGGTTTAGCACATCGTATTGTAGATGGTGATGTTCCAGAAAACTTAAAAGACAAAATCATCTACTCTTTAGATATGGGAGCATTAATTGCTGGAGCTAAATACAAAGGTGAATTTGAAGAGCGTTTAAAATCAGTCGTAAAAGAAGTAACTTCAGCAGAAGGAGACATCGTTCTTTTTATTGATGAAATCCATACACTTGTTGGTGCAGGTGGTGGAGAAGGCGCAATGGACGCAGCAAACATTTTAAAGCCAGCATTAGCCCGCGGAGAATTAAGAGCTATTGGTGCAACTACTTTAGATGAATACCAAAAATATTTTGAAAAAGACAAAGCATTAGAACGTCGTTTTCAAAAAGTTAATGTTGACGAACCTGACACTGAAAGTGCAATTTCAATTTTACGTGGAATAAAGGAAAAATATGAAACACATCATAAAGTTCGTATTAAAGATGATGCCATCATTGCCGCAGTAGAACTTTCTCAACGCTATATTACAAATCGTTTTCTTCCAGATAAAGCAATTGATTTAATGGATGAAGCCGCTTCAAAATTGCGTATGGAAATTAATTCAAAACCCGAAGAATTAGATGTTTTGGATCGAAAAATTATGCAATTGGAAATTGAAATTGAAGCTATAAAACGTGAAAATGATGAAACAAAGCTAAAAGCACTTGGTTTAGAGTTAGCAAACTTAAAAGAAGAACGAAATGAAATCTATGCAAAATGGAAATCAGAAAAAGATGTAGTAGATAGCATTCAATCTATTAAACAAGAAATTGAAGATTATAAAGGAGAAGCTGAGCGAGCTGAACGAGATGGTGATTATGGAAAAGTAGCTGAAATTAGATATGGAAAAATCAAACAATCTCAAGAGAAATTAGATGCTTTACAAATTCAGTTACAAGAAAATCAATCTGGAACTTCTTTAATAAAAGAAGAAGTAACAAATGAAGATATTGCTGAAGTTGTAGCAAAATGGACTGGAATTCCGGTTACTAAAATGCTACAAAGCGATCGTGAAAAACTCTTAAAATTAGAAGATGAATTACACAAAAGAGTTGTAGGACAAGAAGAAGCTATTGAAGCAATTTCTGATGCTGTTCGTAGAAGTCGTGCTGGCTTACAAGACATAAAAAAACCATTAGGATCTTTCTTGTTTTTAGGAACAACTGGTGTTGGTAAAACCGAATTAGCAAAAGCATTAGCAGAATATCTTTTTGATGATGAAAATGCCATAACACGTATTGATATGAGTGAATATCAAGAACGCCATAGCGTAAGCAGATTAGTTGGAGCTCCTCCTGGATATGTAGGATATGATGAAGGTGGACAATTAACGGAAGCTGTAAGAAGAAGACCATATTCAGTAGTTTTATTAGATGAAATTGAAAAAGCGCATCCAGATACTTTTAATATTTTGTTACAAGTACTAGATGAAGGTCGTCTTACAGATAATAAAGGACGTTTAGCTGATTTTAAAAATACAATTATCATAATGACTTCAAACATGGGTAGTCATATTATACAAGAAAAATTTGAAAATTTAAAAGGAAGTATAGATGCTGCAACTGAAGCTGCTAAAATTGAAGTTTTAGGATTATTAAAACAAACAGTTCGACCAGAGTTCATAAATCGTATTGATGAAATTGTAATGTTTACACCGTTAACACAAGATAATATTCGTCAAATTGTACAATTACAATTAAAAGGATTAACTAAAATGTTAGCGCATCAACATATTACAATGGATGCAACACCTGAAGCTATTGATTATTTAGCTACAAAAGGATATGATGCAGAATTTGGAGCAAGACCTGTAAAAAGAGTTATTCAAAGAGAGGTTTTAAATCAATTATCTAAAGAAATACTTTCTGGTACAATTAGTAATGATAGTATTATTTTATTAGACAGTTTTGATGGAAAATTAGTTTTTAGAAATCAATCTTAAAAAAAGAAACAGTAAACATATAATATAGTTGGTTAAAAAACACCTTGCATTTGTGAAAAAATGTTGGGTGTTTTTGCTTTTTCAGTCCATTATAAAACACAATCAAATAAAAAACCCAATCATTTTAAATGATTGGGTTTAACTGTAAAGAGTATCACTTATTAAGCTTCTCGCATTTTTTCATAGGTTGTTCCCATAACTTTTTTAACTTTTTCAAGTGCTCCAAAAAATGCTTTCTCAATAGTATCGGCAAAATCCGTAACAGCTAAGGGTTGTTTTTTAGCTATTCTAACTTCAATTAAACACCTTTTGTCATTTTTACCAAATTTTTCACTATTCTCATCTCCAAAATGAACTTCTATTCTAGTTATTTTATCATCAAAACGAGATAATTCATTTTTTAATTCCGAAGTATAGAAATTAACTAATCGCTCGTTTCCTTCAATGTTTTTGTCCGTGTTTATTTGAATCTGCATACTTATATTTTTATTGATTTGTATAAAGTTACTGACAATAAAAATCTCTACAAAAAATTTAGCATAAGTTTAGGAAAACTATCTTATTTTAAAAATATTTGGAAACTTAGAGAACAGAATCCTAAACAAAATAGACTATATATAGGAAGAATTCTTTTTATATTTGAAGAAAAATACCTAACTAAATTTATATGAAGAGAAACGTTGGAATATTAATTTTTAACGAAGCAGAAGTTTTAGATTTTGCAGGACCATTTGAAGTTTTTTCTGTTACTTCAGAACTAAATAATTATAAACTATTCAATGTTTTCACTATAGCGAAAGAACTTAAACCTATTTCAGCAGTAAACGGTCTATCAATTAATCCAAAGTTTGACTTTAATAACTGTCCTCCTATTGATATTTTAATTATTTCAGGAGGAATTGGAACTGTTGAACAAATGAAAGATCATGAAATTTTAAATTGGATTAAAAAAATCCATGAAAACACAGAATTTACATTAAGTATATGTTCTGGATCACGATTACTTGGAGCATTAGGTATTTTAGATAATCAACCATACTGCACACATAAAGACGTTTATAAACACATGAGTAAAATTGTAACAAATGGTTTTCCACAAAAATCAAAGCGATTTGTTTCATCTAATAAAGTATATACTTCTGGTGGAATATCTGCTGGAATTGATTTATCATTTCATATAGTAGAAAAATTACATGGTAAAGAGATAGCAAAGAAAACAGCCGAATATATGGAATATTCCATATAAATTATTCATTACATATCAATCCTCATTAACTTGAGGATTTTTTTTTATATGATAAAAACAGGTATTTATACCTATTTCCTTTTTTCTTTTTATAAGTATTTTTGTATTAGATAACATAAAAACAAAATAAAAGCTAAAAAAATAAATATTTTTAATTAATTTTAACATAAATATTTAATTTAAATCTATTATTTAACATAATACTTAAATTACTTAACCTACTAATTTTTGTCAATTATATTAATGTAATTAAAAAAATGATACTATGGTAAAAAACAAAAAAACACTACTATTAACAATTACATGCTGTACATTCAGTATATTAAATTGTTTAGCGCAAGAATCCCCTACCTCGGCTGGCGGAAACTTAACAGGCTCTAACGGCTCTGTTTCCTACTCAGTAGGACAAGTCGTATACCTTACTCAAACTGGATCAAATGGAAGTATTTCTCAAGGTGTTCAACAACCTTACGAAATTTCAGAAGTTTTAGGTACTGAAAATTTTACAAACTTAATACAAGATGTAAAAATATATCCAAACCCAACAGCCCATAACCTTACATTAAATTTAATTAATGACAACAATTTAGCTTTACACTTCCAAATAATAGATTTAAATGGTAAAGTATATAAAAGTGAAAAAATTACGAGCAATGAAACAAATATATCTGTTTCTTCACTACCATCATCAATCTATTTTCTAAAAATCCTAAACCAAAATCAAGAAATAAAAACATATAAAATAATTAAAAAATAATCCCATGAAAAAATTATACTCTTTTTTAGCAATTATTGCATTTTCATTAAATATATTTAGTCAAGCTCCAGAAAAAATGAGCTATCAAGCAGTAGTAAGAGATGCTAGTGATGCTTTAATCGTTTCAACTACTGTAGGAATGCAAATAAGCATTTTAGAAGGATCTTCTACAGGGACACCTGTTTATGTTGAAACTCAAACACCAACCACAAATACAAACGGTCTTATTAGCATTGAAATAGGAAATGGAACAGTAGTATCTGGTGATTTCACAACTATTGATTGGTCTACGGGTTCTTATTTTATTAAAACTGAAACAGATCCAACTGGTGGAACTTCTTATACTATAACTGGAGAAAGTCAATTACTAAGTGTGCCTTATGCATTGTTTTCAAAAAACTCAGGTGGAGTTGCAGGTGCAGAATGGACTACTAATGGTAACAATATTAATAATACAAATACTGGAAGTGTTGTAGTAGGTCCAAATGTAAATAATTCAAACTTAAATTTTTATGTAACCAATACAGGATCACCAAAAATGGCTATTGGTAACATGAACAATTTTAACAATGTAAACTCTGGAGAACTACATTTTGCAGAAGACACTAATTATTCTTCTTCTGAATGTGGTATCAAACTTCAACACAATGGAGCCTTAAACAACCTTTATATAATAGGAGGATGTCCAACTTCAGATACAATTGCAAGATTCGGTAGAGAAGGAAATACTAATTTAAGACAATTGAGATTAGGAACTAATTACAATATGAACACTGGAGTTCAGCTTTCTGTAGATGGAAATTCAGATTTTACAGGAGATGTAAATATTATTGGAAATTTAAATGTTACAGGTAATATAGCAAAAGGCGGTGGTACATTTAAAATTGATCATCCATTAGATCCTAAAAACCAATATTTAATCCACAGTTTTGTAGAATCACCTGAAATGATGAATATTTACTCTGGAAATGCTACAACTGATAACAATGGATACGTTACTGTAACTTTACCTAAGTATTTTGAAGCAGCAAATAAAGACTTTAGATATCAATTAACTAGTATAGGTTCTTTCTCACAAGCAATTATTAAAGAAAAAATTTCAGGAAACAAATTTGTAATACAAACTAGTACTCCAAATGTTGAAGTAAGCTGGCAAATAACAGCAGTAAGAGCTGATAAATTTGCAAATGAAAATAGAATCATTCCTGAAAAAGAAAAAGAATTTAAAGGTACATACTTACATCCTGAATTATATGGTGCTAGTGAAGAGCAATCAGAAAATTTCGTAAGAAATCAAAAAGCTATTAAAGAAGCTACAACTCAAACCAACAATGCAGATGGTCAATAACAAATAATTACTTTTTTAATTATGAAAACACTTAATATTTGTAAAACAATATTAGGTGTTTTTTATTTTAATAAAGTATAAAAACAGGTATTTATACCTATAAACAAACCCAAACTATCACCTATTTTTGTCTTGATTAATTTTAAAACATAACAGATAAGTATAATACTTATTATAAAGATAATTCTGAAAATGTTCTTTTTTAAAAATTACTCGCTATTCAACCTTAAAATCACTCAGTTTAATATTGGGTGATTTTTTTTTACTACATACAAAATCATATTATACACAATCATCTTATAAGTAAGGCTAAGGCAAACTTCATCTAATAGACGTTAAAAATATATCATTTTATAGTTTACTAAAATGCATTTTATAGTAAACATCTTACATATTTAAAGATTTAGTAATATAAATGAGGGCTTACATTTGAAAACAAAGTAATATCTTTGAACTACAAACAAATTTAAAAACAAATAAACAAACATGAAAAAAATTATCTTATTTGCTTTAGTACTATCTATTTTTAGTATTAAAGAATCTGTAGCACAGCTAATTACTCAACAAAATTTAGACTATGCTATACAATCAACAGAAAATGTACAAGAAGAAGTTTCAATAGCTAATGAAGCGGTTAATCAATTAGGAAAAGAGTTAACAATATTAGGAAATCCAAATGCTACGGCATTTGCAACCAAAGTAAATTACCATGTAAATATGGTGCAAGATTTCGTAGATGAAATAAACAATTACATCGCTATTGCTAGTAATAATTCCACAGTTCCTTTTTCTGCTTTAGAAATTACGCCTTTAGTTAATTCTTTATTAAGTTTTAATGATGAATTATTGGTTTTAACTAACAATATGTCAACAGCAATTAATAATGGAAATACAAATACTGCAATTAACTTATTAGCTGATTTTAGAACAACCTTAAACGCTCAAAACAATACTGCTACAAATATTATTAATCAAATTGAAGCAATAAAACAAGCGATAAAACCTTTCAATGTTTGCATTCAAGCTGTCGACAATAATGGAAATCCAACAACATATACGGCTGGGTTTTACTGCCACAATACTACAACTGGAGAATATTTGTATCCAGATAATCAAGAGGGTACTTGTTTTACTTCTTTAGAACCAGGAAACTATACATTTGATTCTTATGATGATTATTTTTGTGGCACTTCTTCAAAAAATATAACACTTTCAAGAAGTTTAGAAAACGAAAATGGAATAATAGTGGTAAACTTAGTTGTTTGGTGCGAATAAATTACAATGTCAATCAACGAGGTTCAGAGATAACAGGTTTGTTATCTCTGTTTTTTAAAAGCATATATAACAAAAAAGTTGTGATTATAAAATCACAACTTTTTTGTTATATAGTAAATCTGTTTTTAACTATTCATTCATTGAAATTAAAAACTCTTCGTTATTACGAGTAGTTTTAATTCTTTTCTCAATAAACTCCATAGCTTCAATAGGATTCATATCTGCTAAATATTTACGTAATATCCACATTCTTTGAATAGCATTATCATCTAATAGTAAATCATCTCTACGCGTACTAGACGAAACAAGATCAATTGCTGGGAAAATACGTTTATTAGAAATTCTTCTGTCTAATTGTAACTCCATATTACCTGTTCCTTTGAATTCTTCAAAGATAACTTCATCCATTTTAGAACCAGTATCTGTAAGTGCAGTTGCAATAATACTTAAAGAACCTCCATTTTCTACATTACGAGCAGCTCCAAAGAAACGTTTGGGTTTTTGCAAAGCTCCTGCATCAACTCCACCACTCAACACTTTTCCTGAAGCAGGTTGTACCGTATTATAAGCTCTTGCTAAACGAGTAATTGAATCTAAAAGAATTACAACATCATGTCCACATTCTACTAAACGCTTTGCTTTTTCTAAAACGATATTAGCAATTTTCACATGCTCTTGTGGTTCTCTATCAAAAGTAGAGGCTACAACTTCTGCTTTAACGCTACGTTGCATATCTGTAACTTCCTCTGGTCTTTCATCAATTAGCAAAACAATCATATATACTTCTGGATGATTAGCTGCAATTGCATTTGCTACATCTTTTAGCAACATTGTTTTACCTGTTTTAGGTTGGGCAACAATCATTCCACGTTGTCCTTTTCCTATTGGAGAAAACAAATCAATAATACGAGTAGACAATGTACTTCCTTTTTCTGCTAGTCTAAATTTTTCTTTAGGAAAAACAGGCGTTAAGTGTTCAAATGATACTCTATCACGAACAACTTGAGGATCATGACCATTTATCTTTAAGACTCTAACTAATGGGAAATATTTTTCTCCTTCTTTTGGAGGACGTACTACTCCTTTTACTGTATCTCCTGTTTTTAATCCAAATAATCTTATTTGAGAAGTTGATAAATAAATATCATCTGGTGAAGCTAAGTAATTATAATCTGATGAACGAAGAAAACCATAACCATCTGGCATCATTTCTAAAACACCTTCACTTTCAATAATTCCATCAAATTCATAATCTGGTTCTCTAAAGTTTGCTTTAGGATTTGAATTTCCATTATTACCATTTGGCTTTTTATATGCAGGATGATTTGGATTATTCTGATTTGCTTTATGATTTACATTTTTTTGAGGTAAATTTTGTTTAGCAGATGGTGTTTCTGGAGTGCTTTGTTTTGTTGCTTCTGATAATACTTCTTTGGGATTATCTTTCTTTTCTACAACCTCTTTAGAAACTTCTTCTTTAGCAATAGGAGCTTGCTTCTCTTTAACTACTTTAGCAGGAGCCTGTTTAACAGGTTTATTTGGAATTGGTTTAGCTATTGGTTTTACAGGAATTTCTTTTTCTTCTGAGAAAAGAGTTTCTTCTTTAACTGGCTGAACTTTCTTCTCTACTTTAGTAGTTGAAACCCTAGTTCTTTTAGGCTTTGTATCGGCTTCTACTTCCTTTTTAAAGCTATCTTCAGCCTTAATTGTATCAGGGTTAGCCGCTTGAACATCTAAAATTTGATAAATAAGGTCTTCTTTTTTTAGTGTTCTATATTTTTTAACTTTTGCAACTTTTGCAATTTCTTGTAAGTCAGAGAGTTTCATCTCTTTTAATACTTCAATATCAAACATGGATATATAATGAATAAATTATTTTTGATAGGTTAACAAAAAAATAATGAGATTTTTTTTGAGATTATACAAATCGTAGAATGAAGTACTTACGCTTGTACTATGCAATAATACGAATAAAATTGAATAAAACAATAGTTTTTTAAAAAAAGAAAAACTATTTTTGCTTTGTTAATAAGTAAGAATAAATGATTCAAAGAATTCAAACTTTATATTTGATTATTAGTATTGCAATGACAGCAATACTCCCTTTCTTTTTCCCTTTGTGGAAAGAAGCAGAAAATGAAGTTGCCGTATACTTTACTTCGTCTGTATCATATATGGTTTTATTTGGATCAATATCATTGTTAACCCTAATTAGTATATTTAGTTATAAAAAAAGACAAACACAATTTGTTTTAAACAGGTTGTCAATAATATTAAACTTTATTTTACTAGGATTTTTTGTGTATCGAACACTAAGCTTATCTGGAGAAACGGAAGTTTCAGAGAAAGGTATTGGGATTGTACTTCCTGCCATTTCTATCGTTTTACTTGTTCTGGCAAACAGAGCAATTAAAAAGGACGAAGATCTCGTAAAATCTGTGGATCGATTGCGATAAACCTAACATCTTAGTTTATTAGTGCGTTAAAAATCCGAATCTTAATTGATTCGGATTTTTATTTTTATACTTGTAGTTATTTCAATATACTTAAATAAAATTGTATCGTTCTTGTATTGCTTTTCTTTCTTCAATAGTAAGTCTATTTTTATAAGTAGAAAAATTATTCTTAAAGATAAAAAGAACATCTTCAATATAACCATAGTCTTCTATTAGTTCTAATAGTTTGATTAATCCATCATAATAGCTTTCATTTTCAATTAAAGCCAAAGCATAATTTCTTTTTACATAAGGATCATTTGGAATTATTGCCAATGCGTTTTCAAATGCCTTTTTCATAGAAGTGACTTCTTTTAAATTAGCATAGCAATTACCCAAAGTCGCATAAACAATAACATCATTCTCATTAATCTTTGCACACTGTTCAAGTATCTTTATTGCTTTAATATCATTCTTGTTATATAATGAAATTCCTTTATTTAACATTTCAAGGTAATTGATGTCTTTTTTAAAACAATATAGACATTTTTTGAAAGTTTCTGGTTCTTTAAGCTCTAATGGTAAGCCAAAATCTTTTAAAACATCTAAATTATTTTCTAAATCATCAAGACTAATCATATTTCTGTCTTTTTCAAGATGAGCAATTAATTCTGCTAATGATTTTATTTTATTATTTTCTAAAGCAAAAAGCAAATCAAAATAGTTTATCTTTCTACAGCCTTTAATATTTGTATTTATACCTTCAAAAGAAGTAGAAACAATCCATTTAACAGGTTTTTGTTTCAAGTTATAAATATTATTTTCTTCTTTAAGTGATATTTCAGCATCATTCAATTGTTGACTAGCTTTCTTATCGGATTGTACTGATTCATTAAAAGCGTCTTTTGTCAACAACCTGAAATAAGTCCTTTTTAATTGCACAAATAGCGTTGTGTTTGCGTCTTCAATTATAATATCTACATCTCCTTTAACCAATTTTGCTTCTTTGTCTTCTATTACTTTTACTTTGTATCCTTTTTGTTCAAACTTATCTCCTAAATATATTTCCATTTCAGTTGCTGTACTTTTTCTTTCTGAAAAATTCCAATTTAAATGCTGAATAGCCATTTGTGTAGCCGCAAAAAACCAATCATTAGTTGCAAAAAAAAGCATGGGACAAAAAAAGGAACTACCCATTTTAAAAAATGGTTTAGTCCAAACGTTATACTTGATGTTAAACCGGTTAAAGCCTTTCTTTTTATTTGTTTTGTAGGACAGTATGTCGAATGAAAGCGAAGTGTCTTCTTCAGAAATACCTGTTACCTCTTTAACAAGCGCTACATAAGTCTCTTTTTTTATTAATACATAGGGAAGTATTTCTATTTTATTTTTTACTGAAAGTGCTATTATTTTTAAATAATTATCAAACCAATCGGTACTGACGCTTTTAAATTGTTCAATATTATTTTCATATCGATATAATTTATGAGTTGCATCAGTAATAATACCATGAAAAATCCTATCTATGCTTATTTTTTTTCCATTATGTATATAATTAGGAATTGTTGCATCGTGCAGAAAAAGTTCAATTTTTTTCAACTTGACGGCAGCATCAAAATTCATCTCAAAATCAGATTCGGTTTTCCCTGGAATTATCAATTTATTTTGGATAATCAGGTTTGAAATCGCTTCTTTCGCTTTTAATTGGTAATCAAAACTGACTTTATTATATCGTAATCCATCGAGTTTCCACTTATAATAATGTTTCGGATTTTGAACAAAGTAAAGGCAATCATTTTCAATTAATGGATTAATTTCTAAATCAAAGCAATATGCTTGCAATACATCTTCATTAAATGAGATCCAATGCCTAATAGCTGTTAAAATAGAATGGATTTTGGGATCAATTATTTTATTACTTTTTATTTTTTCTAATACTAATTTGTGAAAAGTTTGATTGAAATTTTCTGCCGCTATGGTTACAGGTTCTTTTGCAGAATGCAAATAGAATTCTATAAAAAAATTATAAATAGTGCCTAATTTAGTTAGCTTTTGTTGAGAATTATCCGAATATCTTTCATTTTCAAGCCAAAATACAACTTCTGACAAAACATAATCTACTTCAAATTTAAATAATTCAGATGATTCTTTTGAAATAGTATTCCACAGTTTGAGCTCCTCTTTTTGAAGATTTTCCCATAACATTAAATGTTCCATGAACTTTTGTAATAATGGAAGATTCTTAAAAAAAGTTAATCGATTAGTATCAAGAAAAACTTGGGTTGTTCTAACAGCTTTTACAAAGTTTTCAGGAAATAATTCTGATAATTTTATTTCAAGTGTTTCAGAATGTACTTCCTCTTTCGAAAAATAATTAAATAATAAATTATCGAGAAGATTACTTTTAATAATGTCCTCTTGGGTGTGTTCTAATAAAAGATTAAGAGCTTCAGAATATTTTTTAGCTTTACTCTTTTGTTTTATTAAGTCTGTATTCATAGTTAAAATTTAAAATTGTCGCTATGCGAAATAGTAACTATGAAGCATGTCAAATATAGAAAAAAATTTAGAAAAATTAAACATTCATTTTTGCTTTTACAAACAAAAATTAATTACTACTTCTTCCCTACTTCAATCACTTCTAAATTCTGAATTTTATCACCATCAATTTCAAAGCGCAACATTGTTCGTATTTGATGAAATCCATGTTTGCCTATTGCTCCTGGATTCATGTGTAGCAAATTCAATTTTTTATCAGGCATCACTTTTAAAATATGCGAATGTCCACAAATAAAAAGCTTTGGAGGATTTTTTCTTATTTCCTCTCTTACTTCAACATTATACTTATCTGGATAACCTCCTATATGAGTAATCCAAACATCAACTCCTTCACACATAAACCTATTATGCAAAGGAAACTCTTTCCGAGCTTCATGATTATCTATATTGCCAAAAACAGCTCGTAAAGGTTTCTCTTTTTTAATAGTATCTGTTACTATCAAATCTCCTATATCTCCTGCATGCCAAACTTCATCTGCTTGACGAACATATTTCATGATCTGATCATCTATATAACTATGGGTATCTGAAAGTAATAGTATTTTTCTCATCTAGCAAAAATAATACATTGTTTGTAATTCAATTGTACAAAATTTTATACTTTCTTAACAAAGTTTGGGATTTATAAATTGATTTTTGGAATTGGAATTTTGTAACTTTGTGGCTTTGCTAAAAATAAACCTATCTTGAGATATTTTATTGAGTTCGCGTATAATGGGAAAAATTATTTTGGGTTTCAAAAACAACCTGATGCTATTTCTATACAAGAAACACTAGACAAAGCCTTAAATCTATTATTTAAAACCACTATAGAAATTGTTGGAGCTGGCAGAACTGACAGCGGTGTTCATGCAAAACAAATGTATGCACATTTTGATTATGACAATGAAATTGATACGGCTTTTTGGATAAAAAAACTAAATTCATACTTACCAAAAGATATTGTCATTTATACTATTTTTAAGGTTCATAATGATGCTCATGCTCGTTTTGATGCCATAAGTAGAACTTATGAATATTATATACATACTTTTAAAGACGTTTTTTTACACGAAGGAAGTTGGCATTACTACAATACACTTGATGTAAATAAAATGAATGAGGCTTGTAAAATTCTATTTGAATATATAGATTTTGAATGTTTTTCAAAAGTACATACCGATGTTAATACTTTTAATTGTAAAATTTCTGAAGCTTTTTGGCAACAAAACGGACATCATTTAGTCTTTACAATTACAGCAGATCGATTTCTTCGCAACATGGTTAGAGCGATTGTGGGAACAATGATAAACATAGGAATAGGAAAAGTTTCTATTACCGATTTTAAAGCAATAATTGAAAGTAAAAGCAGAAAAGAAGCTGGTTTTTCAGTTCCTGCACACGGATTATATTTAGTAAAAGTAAAATATCCATATATTTAAGCCGAAAAGCAATTAAAAAAACAGAAAAGAATAAAAAATTCAGTAGTGAAAATAAAAATATGAGTGCAATAAAGTCCAAATCATTAAAAAAAGTACTACAATATTCAAAACCATATCAAAAAAGGTTTAATTGGGTTATTGTTTGGGCTATTCTATTATCCATTTTTGCTGCAATAAGACCTTATCTATTAAAACAAACTGTTGATGATTACTTGAAAAATCATGATGCAGAAGGCTTATTATACTATATTATTTTAATGAGTCTTGTATTAATTCTTGAAGTAAGTTCACAATTCTACTTCACCTATTGGGCAAACTGGTTAGGCCAAGATATTATAAAAGACATTCGAGACAAACTTTTTAAACATATTACCTCATTCAAAATGAAATATTTTGACACCGAGCCTGTTGGAAAACTTGTTACACGAACTGTTTCAGATATAGAATCTATTGCTAGTATCTTTAGTCAAGGACTTTTCATGATTGTAAGTGATATTTTAAAAATGATTGTGGTTCTTGGTATTATGCTATATATGAACTGGAAATTAACCCTTATCGTACTTTTGGCCATGCCAATTTTAATTTACGCTACTAATATTTTTCAAAAGAAAATGAAAGTAGCATTCAATGAAGTGCGAAATCAAATTTCCAATTTAAATACTTTTGTACAAGAACGATTAACAGGTATGAAGATTGTGCAACTTTTTAATCGTGAAACTATTGAAGCTGAAAAATTCAAAGAAATTAATCAAAAACACAATAAAGCTTGGTTAAAAAACATCTTATATAACTCCATCTTCTTCCCTATTGCTGATATTGTTTCATCATTAACACTTGGAGCTATAGTTTGGTATGGTGGATTAGATATTTTAAGTGGAAACTCTGCAACAACTTTCGGAGACTTATTTGCCTATACCATGTTAATTTCTATGTTATTCAATCCATTACGTCAAATAGCCGATAAGTTTAATGTAATGCAAATGGGGATTATTGCTGCCGAACGTGTTTTTGAGGTTTTAGAAACAGATAGTCAAATTCAAGATAAGGGAACCAAAGATGCTACTCAATTTAAAGGAAATATTTCATTTAAAGACATCCGTTTTAGCTATATAAAAGGTGAAGAAGTATTAAAAGGAGTTAATTTGAACGTTCGTTCTGGAGAAACCATTGCAATTGTAGGAAGCACAGGAGCAGGAAAATCAACAATCATTAACTTATTAAACCGATTTTATGAAATTGATTCTGGAACTATTTGTGTAGACGAAATTGATATTAAAAATTATAAATTAGATAGTTTAAGAAAACAAATAGCCATTGTTTTACAAGATGTTTTCCTTTTTGCCGATACAATTTATAACAATATTACCTTGTACAACTCTTCAATAACCAGAGAAGATGTATTAATTGCTGCTAAAAAAATAGGTGTTCACAATTTTATTATGAGTTTACCAAATGGATATGATTATAATGTAAAAGAACGCGGTGTAATGCTATCATCTGGTCAAAGACAATTAATCGCTTTTCTGAGAGCCTACGTTAGTAATCCAAGTATTCTTATATTAGACGAAGCAACCTCTTCAGTTGATAGCTATTCGGAAGAATTGATACAAATAGCAACCGAAAAAATTACAAAAGGAAGAACCTCAATAGTAATAGCGCATCGTTTAGCAACTATTATAAAAGCAGATAAAATTATTGTAATGGATAAAGGAAAAATAGTCGAATCTGGATCTCACAATGAATTATTAAAACTAGAAAACGGATATTATAAAAACCTTTATGAAGCGCAGTTTGAAACAAAAGTAATTTAAAGAACAATTATGAAGCATTGTTTTTTTATAGTTCTAATGCTCTGCACATTTCATATTTGTTCTGCGCAAACAAACGATACCATAAAAAAAAGCACACAAACAGAAAAAGATTCACTAGCACTATACAAAAAAGCACACAAAATTTCTAAAAAAGGAAAAGTAAACAAATGGGTTTACGACCTGATTTTTAAAGCTTCAGCAATCAATAAGGAATCAAAAAAAGAAACTAAAACCTCTAATAATAATATCAAACATAATATTGCCAATGGAAAAATCATTCGTAATATTTATATAGAAACATTAGACCCTTTTGGTTATTCTGTAGAGGATAGTGCTAAAAAACCTAAAAAGAAAATAGATAAAATTGGAAATAGTTTGCATTTTAAAACACGAGAACAGACTATTAAAAACCTATTGCTTTTTAAACAAAATGATATTTGCGATAGTATTTTTTTAACAGAATCAGAACGTTTAATTCGTAGCCAACGCTATGCTAGAAAAGTAATTATTTCACCAATTCCTATTGATGAAGCTAATGATTCCATTGACATTGCTGTTAGAGTTTTAGACTCATGGACGTTGATTCCATCGGGAAATATTTCTACAAATCAATGGAATGCAAAACTAACTGAAAGAAATGTTTTAGGAATAGGTCATCAAATTTCTGCTAATTACAAAAAGAAAATTGATACCAATGAGAAAGCCATAAGTACCAATTATAATATTAATAATATTAGAAGAACTTATATCTCATTAAATTTAAATTATGAAAACGATTTTAATGGAGATAGCAATCGTAGTGTTGGACTATCACGTCCCTTCTTTTCTCCTTTAACCAAAAACGCAGGTGGTATTTATTTTGAAAACAGATTAGCAACTGAATATTTTTATATTGCAGACACACTCAACACAAGCCCAGTAAAATCAGAATATCAAGAATATTGGTATGGAAGAGCTTTTAAACTAAATAAAGAAAAAACATATAAAAACAAGACAAAAAATTTAATTGCAGCATTCACTTACAATAATAAGCAATACACTCAAGGGCCTCCTACCTTTTTAGATCCCTATCACTATTTTAGCAATTCAAAAAACTTTATAGCACATATTGGTATTTCTTCACAAAGATATTATCAAGACACATTTATCTATAACTATGATATTATAGAAGATGTTCCTTATGGCTATACTTATGCACTTACATTAGGATATCAAGACAGAAACGATACTCATAATTTTTATATTGGTGCTAAAATTTCCTATGGTAAAAAATTTAATTTTGGATATTTAAGCGGCTTTTCAGAATGGGGAAGCTTTTTAAACAATGGTAACACAAATCAATTAGCTTATAAAATTGGATTCAATTATTTAAGTCCACTATGGCATATTGGTAGTTGGAAAGTACGTCAATTTATTGTACCCTATTTCATCATTGGGAATAACCGAAACCCTTCAGAAAAAGACAAACTAAATTTAGATGGAGACTATGGTTTACGAAAATTCACATCGCGTATTACAGGAACAAAAAAATGGCTCTTAACACTACAAACGCAAACTTATATTCCTAAAAGCTGGATAGGATTCCGTTTTAGTCCATACATGAACCTATCGCTAGGCTCATTAACCGATAATTCAAAGTCATTTCTAAAAAGTAAAACATACTCTAAAGTAGCAATAGGCGTACTTATAAACAATGACTATTTAGTCTTTAATAGCTTCCAAATCTCTTTTGCCTACTACCCTTCTATCCCATTTGAAGGTGAAAATTTATTCAAAACAAATGCAATAGACAACACAGAAATACAAATGCCTACTTTTCAACTATCAAAACCAGAATATATAAAGTATGAATAATTTTAGTTCGGTATATTACATACTTAACAAACAAATATCAAACTTCTGTTAGCAGTTAACTTAAAACAAAATAAAAAATTCTAAAAAATTTCCTTAAATTCGCAAACTGATACTAAAAGTTAAAAAATAACGAAATGAAATACGATATCATAGTTTTAGGAAGTGGTCCTGGAGGATATGTAACAGCAATTAGAGCTTCACAATTAGGCTTTAAAGTAGCCGTTGTTGAAAAAGAAAATTTAGGTGGAATTTGTTTAAACTGGGGATGTATCCCAACAAAAGCCTTATTAAAATCGGCACAAGTTTTTGACTATCTTAAACACGCTTCAGACTACGGATTAAAAGTAGATAACGTAGATAAAGATTTTTCGGCAGTAGTAGCACGTTCAAGAAGCGTAGCTGACGGTATGAGCAAAGGAGTACAATTCCTAATGAAAAAAAACAAAATCGATGTAATTGATGGTTTTGGAAAAGTACAACCAGGTAAAAAAGTAGCCGTTACAACTGCTGATGGAAAAGTAACAGAATATACTGCTGATAATATTATCATTGCTACAGGTGCTCGCTCTCGTGAATTACCAAACTTACCACAAGATGGTAAAAAAGTAATCGGTTATCGCCAAGCAATGACACTAGCAGAACAACCTAAAAAAATGATTGTAGTAGGTTCTGGTGCCATTGGAGTGGAATTTGCGCATTTTTATAATGCAATGGGTACAGAAGTAACTATTGTAGAATTTATGCCAAATGTAGTTCCTGTTGAAGATGAAGATATTTCTAAACAATTTGAACGCTCTTTAAAGAAAGCAGGAATCAAAATAATGACAAACTCATCTGTAGAAAAAGTAGACACTACAGGAGAAGGTGTAAAAGCAACCGTTAAAACAGCAAAAGGAGAAGAAATCTTAGAAGCTGATATTGTACTTTCTGCGGTTGGAATCAAAACAAATATTGAAAACATAGGACTAGAAGAAGTAGGAATTGCTACAGACAGAGACAAAATCTTAGTAAATGATTTCTACCAAACAAACGTTCCTGGATATTATGCAATTGGAGATGTTACACCAGGACAAGCATTAGCACACGTTGCTTCTGCCGAAGGAATCCTATGTGTAGAAAAGATAGCTGGTTTACATGTTGAACCATTAGATTATGGAAATATTCCAGGCTGTACTTATGCTACTCCAGAAATTGCATCTGTTGGATTAACCGAAAAAGCAGCTAAAGAAAAAGGATATGAAATCAAAGTAGGTAAATTCCCTTTCTCAGCTTCAGGAAAAGCAAAAGCAGCTGGAACACCAGACGGATTTGTAAAAGTAATCTTTGATTCTAAATATGGCGAATGGTTAGGTTGTCACATGATAGGTGCTGGAGTTACTGATATGATTGCAGAAGCAGTTGTAGCACGTAAACTAGAAACTACAGGACACGAAATCTTAAAAGCTGTTCACCCTCACCCAACAATGAGTGAAGCAGTAATGGAAGCTGTTGCCGATGCTTATGGAGAAGTAATTCACTTATAGAAAACAAGAAACAATATATTTAAAAGTCCGGTTTGTGTATATACAAACCGGACTTTTTCGTTCTCAAATATGGCGTCGAGCGAATTATTGACATTAAAAATATTAAATATTGATTTAAAAAAAGCATTATTTTCGTATAAAAAGCCAAATAAAAAAAGACAGAATTGTTCCGTTAAGTCCAAAAATACTTGAACTTTTACCGAGTATTATAAAATACATAAGCCCAAAACCTATCTTCTTGAAGGACATTATTTAGGTAAACCCACTTATAAAAAAAGCAACAAAAGAAGCCAAAATTAACAAACCCGTTACATTAAATGGCTGCGTCACAGCTATGTAACACACCTACTAGAAAACGGAACCAACTTACGTTATATACAAGAATTTTTAGGGCATAGCAGTAGCCAGACTACCGAAATATATACTCACGTAAGTATCAATTCTATTCAAAAAATTAAAAGCCCGTTTGATGACTTATAATGTATTTTTAGTATATTTGAGAGTATATGAAAATGGTACTCTGTATTGCATATACAACAATATAGCATGCGATAAGCGAAATAGAATAGCGTATATAAACTAGTTGCGTGCAATTTGAAAAACCAAACTAAATGGAAATAAAATGTTTAGACATCAAGGCAAAAGCAGAACTTTAAAACACAATCTGCGAATTGCTACGATTTTGTCTTTTGTCGCTGGAATTGTGAATGTTACAGGTTTTTTAGCTTTTAAACAATTGTCAACCAATGTAACTGGTCATTTTGCTCTTTTTATTAGTGATGTTTCAAATTTCGAATTTTGGAAAGGAACAGTTTACTTTCTTTTTATTTTTTCCTTTCTCTTTGGTTCTTTTTTATCAAGTTTCCTAATCGAAAAATTCAAGCAAAATAGAAAACTTAATGTTTTTGTTTTACCAACAATAATTGAATGTCTGATTTTATTATCAATTGCTATCTTAAGCAATACTGGAGAAATAAAATACCCTGATTTAGTTGTTTGCCTGCTACTTTTTGCAATGGGACTTCAAAACTCTTTTGTGACAAAAATTTCAAATGCTATCGTAAGGACAACACATCTGACAGGACTATTCACAGATTTAGGAATTGAACTATCGCAACTTTTCTTTCCTGAATCTCATCCGAATAGTGAAAAAATTAAATCGACAATAAAACTGCGGATTTATATAATTTGCTTCTTCTTTCTTGGAGGAATAATAGGTGGTTATCTTTACTCAAGACTTAACTTAAAATTAAACACTCTGATTTTTGGAGCAATAATTTTATTAATTAGTTTATTTTACGATGATTTTAGATATAAATTAATCCGTACAAAAAGAAAATATAAACAGAGAAAAAAAACGGCACACAACAATGGCTATAAGTAATTGCTTGTTCTCACCTACTTCTCTGAAAATCCTCACGGATTTTCAGTTTGGTGTGTACTTGCTAAGTTAAATGCTACTAAATTATATCCAATCAAAAGCTGTGACAAAATAGTTAACTTAAAAAAGTTTTGTCACAAATCTGTGACAATTCATGTTCATAAAAATTATTTTGTCGCAGTTTTGTGACAAAACAAAAAAAATAAAAAAAAATTGTCACAACTTTTCCTAAAAATAAAATTGTCTACTAACAACCGTCTACAATAACTCTTGAATCTATCATTAACAATAATTTTTTGAGCTCTTATCAAAAACAATTTATAAATGCAATTAAGCTTTTTTTAAAATTATACAAGAAACCGAAGTAAAAACGGAACTGATTTGCGCTAAATTCAAGATTTATTAGGGCACAGTAGTCCAAAAACAACAATGATACACACACGTCAGCAACACATCATTGGAAAACATTATCAATCCATTCGATATGTAGCAAATATTTTTATATTTGTATTACATAATTAAAAATTATACGCATAAATTCAAACAAAAACATACGCATAACATGCCAATTAGGGATAAAACTAGTTTGATTTGTGCGCTTATAAACTAGTTGGGAAAAATCGCCCTTTAGGACTCTTTCTCCCAATGTCAGGCTCGACTTCGCTCGACCGTCGTGAAAATATTGTTGTATTCGCACGACGGTCTCCCAACAGTCGGCTTGGACGTCATATAATAGTGCCTTGAAAATCGTTAACAAAAAAATTTCGCGTTAGCTTTTATATTTTTCTCAAAAATATTTTTAAATTAGCAAATTAAAGTAATTAATCTATTAGTAACTATAAAATTTACTGTATCAGTAGATTTTAAATACTCACAAATTAAATAAAACAAGATGAAATTAAAATTATTATTATTGCTTTTATTATCAATTAATTATTCAGTTTTTTCTCAAAATGTAAAACTTAAAAAAAACAAGTTGATTTTAGATGATAAAGAAATTATGAATTATGAATTAAAAAATTACAGTGGTGAAATTCATTTATATGGATTAAATACAAATGATGAAGAAATTTTTATTTTTTATCACGATAACGAAACTAGAGAAACTCGTGATGATGATTATTTAAAAATATTTTTTATAAAATATAATAAAAAACTAGAAGTAGCTCAACCTTTCGATTCTTGGAAGCAAAGAGTTAAATTCTTGATTGAAAATAATGTTATAGATAAAGATGGTAATTTAGTTGAAGATAAGATTGACTTATTTGTATTAAAATATAACGAGGATATATCTAAGAGAACTATGAGATAAATTAATTCTCTGCAACATTTACTTTACATAAGCAAAATCTTAATTACAATTTTAAGACTAAAATCTTTAGTTAAAGATATATTTCTAAAAATTACTTTAACTAGTTGAAATATTTTGTGTTTAGCACTTACTGAAAACTTCTAAAGTTTTAGCTTGTATAAAGTAAAAATAAATAGGGTTTTTAATTTAAAATAGCCCCATCATACAACACCGGTAGCTGTTACACAACCCTTATTTTTTTTAAATCATAAATTTTGACCTCTTTTAAAGCAATTTAAAGGAGGTTATTTTTTAGTTGCCATACAAATGCTACTATTAGAATAGCTTACAATCGTGTTTTTAAAGTTGTAAAACATCGTTTTTATAGAGAGAAGGTATTTCTCTTGTTTTAAGGAAATAACTTGGGCTAAAACACTTGGTTTTTAGATGGTAAAACGTAAATATTTCTTCAAGTTATAGGTTAAACTTGCCATGAGTACATGTTTGTTTGCATTTTTAATACCTTTTGTATTGACTCGCTTCATATTTGTAAAATTTACTAGTATTCCTATAAGCAGGTTCTACTATTTGACTTCGCAATCGAACCATTTTCTTGGCATAGGTTTCATTTTGAATAAGCTTTTGATGCATTAGTTATAATGTTCTTTTCACTATATAAGTTAGATGCTACTAAATTATATCCAATCAAAAGCTGTGACAAAATAGTTAACTTAAAAAAGTTTTGTCACAAATCTGTGACAAAATTATTTTCATGAACATGAATTGTCACAGATTTGTGACAAAACAAAAAAAACAAAAAAAAATTGTCACAACTTTTCCTAAAAATAAAATTGTCTACTAACAACCGTCCACAATAACTATTGAATCTATTATTAACAATAATTTTTTGAGCCCTTATCAAAGACAATTTATAAATGCAATTAAGCTTTTTTTAAAATTATACAAGAAACCGAAGTAAAAACGGAACTGATTTGCGCTAAATTCAAGATTTATTAGGGAACAGTAGTCCAAAAGCAACAATGATACACACACGTCAGCAGCACATCATTGAAAAACATTATCAATCCATTCGATATATAGCAAATATTTTTATATTTGAATTACATAATTAAAAATTATACGCATAAATTCAAACAAAAACATACGCATAACATGCCAATTAGGGATAAAACTAGTTTGATTTGTGCGTTTATAAACTAGTTGTGCTTCATTTTCGGAAAACCGTTAAACAAAAAATATACATCAAAAAAACAATAAAAAATTGGTTGGAATTCTTTAAAAATAACAATATCAAAATAAAACTTGATGTTGTTAAAGAAGCCATAATTGATTATAGAAGTGACGGAAAAAAATTGATGCGTAAACTTGCAGAAAAATATGGGCTTGATATTGAAAATAAAAAAGATTATGAAAAATTAATTTCAAGAAATAACGAAGAAATACCAATAAATGGTGAACTTTCTAAACGCTGGAATTACGCTTTTCATGGTTGTGAATGTGGATTTTATAATAAGAAACATAAACAACAAGTTGAAGTTGTCCTAAGTAATCAACCTGAATTTGGACAAATTAATTCTTGGTTTCTTTTATCTTACATGAAATCTACTGAAAAATACAAAAAAGAAATAGAAGGAATTAATTGGCAACAACTTAAATCTTTAATTGAAAAATTATACGAAACTGGTGAAATAGAATCTATAAATGAATAAAAAACGAACGCACAACCACCGTTTGTAGCAATTGCTAAGTTAGGTTTGTGCTCAGAATTTTGCTACGCCAGTTCGCACAAAGTGCTCGAGTCTCCGAAAATTCCATGAGGAGTTTTGTACTTGTAATATTTTGTATTAAATTTACGCAACTGCCAAAAGCACCAAAACGTTGCCACACATTTGAGAAATGCATAGAATATTAACAATTTTCATTTTAACATTCATCTGTCAATCCTCTTTTTCACAGTCTTATCCAACTTCGGAAGTAATTCAAAAAGCCGAACTATATTTGAAAGAAGCGGTTGGAGATTCCTTGTTTAAATACTTTGAACTTGGAGCAAATTCTGACTATAAATACCAAACTAACTTTGGAAAATATAAATGGAAAGATATTAGCAAAGGGAGAAAAACGAAAGGAAAATTCATCGATGGGAAACATATAAATTTTGTGTTAAATCATCCTGATTTTAAATATCCGTACACAACAAAAACTGTTTATGTAGAATTGGACTCAAACCTGAATTTAATTAGAGGAGTTTACATTGACCAAATTCCTAAATTTCTTTTAAAAAACAAACCTTCTGACTGGTTATCCGAAAATAAGATTGATAGCATCGTTAAGAAACAAAACTTGAAAACCCCTGTTGAACCATTTTCAAGAAGGCTAGAATTTGACACTAAAACAAAGGAGTATCATTGGATTATATTCAATACTCTTTACAAAGAAAAGTGTTTCTCTGATGAAGAAATTTTGCATATAAATCCAGTAAGTGGAATTATTTTAAAACACTTTGAAGAAAGACAAAGAATAATGCATTGTGGAGAATAAAAAAACGATGAAAAAAAGTATTCTTTTCATAACAATGCTAATAAGTATTAATTGTGTTTGTCAAACAAAAACATCAGATATTTTAGATAAATTTAAATTTGGTTCAAGCTATGAAAATTCAACTGAATAGAAGAAAGGTCTAAAAAAGATGGAATTATTTCATATACTTATATTGGGAATGAAATATTTAAAATCGGGACTATCGAAATAAACAACATTAATCTTGTTTACTTTGAAAATAAATTAATGGCAATTGAAATAAATTTTGGTAATCCACTGACAAAAGATAGCTTTGAAACCACAGAATTTGAAAAAGTTAGAGAAAACTTAATTGCAGAACTTGGTAAATTTAATTATGAAAAAAACAATTCAAATCCTCAAGTCATTAACGAAATTGATTGGAAAAAAGAAAATGTTAATTTCAATCTGAAAAGACTAAACTATAAATATGAAAATGTTGATTATATTTTAGGTCTTTTTTTATTAAGAGACATTAAATTATCCGAAAAATTTATGGCTAACTTAAAAAGATAAAATACTAGTTACAACAGCAGTTAAAAGTAATGGCTCAGGCAAGGGCAAACTTCCGAATTTTGCTACGCCAGTTCGCACAAAGTGCTCGGGTTTCTGAAAATTCAAAAGTTTGCGTTATATTTGTTTTGGCTTGGTCTTGGCTCATCGCCACTACTTATAGCCGCGGATCGTTACCCAACATTTGACAAAAATTGAAAACTAGAACAAAATACATACTTCTGATTATAGGAATTCTTGATTTTGTATTGATATATTACAATCACAATAATTTTTTGACTGAAACTAGTTTTGACCCACCAGAATTGAAATATTCAAAATGGCTGTTTGGAATTGGGATTTTATGCGTTGGGTTCTGTTTTTTCAATAAAAGTTGGCGAAATATATTGACAAAAATTATGTTAGGAGCTTTCGGAATTTGTTTAGTTCTTAACTTATATCTATTTTTTCAAATAATTTAACAATGTTCTGGAAAAGAAAGAAAAATAAATCAACAGAATTTAAATGCTCTGAATGTGAAAAAACACATGCCGAATGGCCAGCATTGGCATTTAATTCACCTGTAAATTATCACAATCTTTCGGAAAACGAAAAATCCGAAATTGGAAAATTGGAAACCGACTTTTGTGAAATTCATTATGAAGACCAAACTGACCGATTTATAAGAGTAACATTAACTCAAAAAGTTAATGATACTTGCGAAAACCTAGAATATGGTTTATGGGTTTCTTTAAGCGAAAAAAACTATTCAGACTATAAAGTTAACTTCAATAATCCTAATCACGAAACTGGCTATTTTGGTTGGTTATGTAGCAATATTGCTGAATATGGAGATACGTCTTCAATTCCTTGCGATGTAATGACAAAAAAAGGAAATGATAGACCCGAAATTTTTCCTCACAAAGATTTTGATCATCCATTTGTAAGAGATTATTATAACGGAATTTTAAAAAAAGAAGCAGAAAACAGAATATACGAAATGATTAAAAACGTCGGGTAACAGCCATTTGTAGCAATTGCTAAGTTAGGTTTGTGCTCAGAATTTTGCTACGCCAGTTCGCACAAAGTGCTCGAGTCTCCGAAAATTCCATGAGGAGTTTTGTACTTGTAATATTTTGTGTTAAATTTAAGCAACTGCCACAAGCGGCAGACCGTTGTGTACCATTTGAACTAAACTTATGATTAGAATTGACCATTGCGAAAATTTAATTCATTTCACCAAAGGAAAGGATAAATCTTTGGAGTATGAAAGTGCATACCAAAATCTGAAAAATATTATAAAAGCAGGAGAATTAAAAGGTAGCAATGGAATGATATTAGGCGGACACAATTGCGTATGTTATACAGAATCGCCCATAAGATGTCTGACCAACAACGGACAATTGGAATCAAAATATTTCTCGCGATACACACCATTTGGACTTCAATATTGTAAAAAAGATGTTTTTCAAAATGGTGGTCGACCTGTAATTTACTCAACACGTGAAGAGGCGGAAAAACAGAGAGCTAATGCTGACATAAATTGGAGATATGTGAGTTATGACCCAGTGATGGATGGAAGGTTAGACTTTACTTGGGAACGTGAATGGAGAATTAAAACGGATAGCGTACCTGTTAAACCTGACCTTGTAAAATTAGTATTTCCAAGTTTAGACTGGATAAACAGATTTATCGAGGAACACGAAAAGGAGTATCACGGAATGGATATCGAAGATGATTGTGCGGAGTGTTTCTGTATAAGAGAAGTAACAATTTTGAATTTTACCGATTTTCTGAATAATGAAGAATGTGAAAACCTAATTGGGACTTGTCCAAATCCAGATAAATTTCCATGGATTTTAATAAATATGAACGAAAAATAAAAACGCACTACAACAATGGCTATAAGTAATTACTTGTTCTCGCCTACTTCTGAAAACCCTTGCGGATTTTCAGTTTGGTGTATACTAGCTATGTTTAACGCTAAACCACGCCACTTCACATAGCCGAAACCGTTGACAGACAGTTTGGGAAACTTGCTAAAAAACAGAAAAATCGATGAAAACTAAATCAAAATCAGAAATAATACTTACAATTGTAGTATTACTATTTATTGTAATTTCATTTATTATTGATATTGATAAATACATTCCAGAATTAAGTCAAATTTTTCCTTTTATTTGGATTTTCTTCTTAATTCTTGACATTTACAAATCAAATAAATATCTAAAAAATAAACCTAAAAACGAAATCAGAATTAGAAGTAAAAATGATAGCTATTATCATATTTTACCTTTTATTGGTGGCGTATTTTTTTGTTTAATTTCATTAATATTGTTTTTTAAATATGAAGGAAAAACTACAGTAATATTAACTTTTTTATCAGGAATAATATTAATTTTTAAAGGACTAATCTTTATTCCAAGCGTTTTAATAAGAAAAGAAAATGGAAACTTATATCTTGAAAATGGAAAAGTTTTTGAAACACTTAAAATTGAAACTGTCGAAAAAGTAATTATTAATGAAAACAATATTGAATTTAAACAAAGTGAAAACAAAAATTATATATTTTCACACCTAGAACTTAATTTAACAGAAATTGAAACTACAAAAAACTTTTTAAGAGAAAATATAAATGTAAATATTATCTGAAAGAAACTGATCTGCCAACAGCGGTTTGTAGCAATTGCTAAACTTGGCTTATGTTTGGAATTTTGCTACGCCAGTTCGCACTTTGTGCTCGGGTTTCCAAAAATTCAACGAGGACTTTTGTACTTGTAAACTTTTGTCTTAAATTTACGCAACTGCCATAAGCGACAACACGTTATAGGTAATTAATAACTGAATTTTGAAGAAAAGACTAATAATATTTACCTTGATTTCGATTTGCTTATATTTTTTAGCTACAAACTTCCCTAAAGAAAGTTATGAGATAAATGATAAAAATGTCAAAATAAAAATATCAATTTCAGAAAACTTATTAGTATTCAGAGATCCAGAGTACTACAAAAAAATAAGAATAATTGATGATACCAAAGAATTTGAAATCGAATTTTGGTCTGAAATTAAAGATGTTAAAATTTTTAAACGAATAAAAAATACTGATATATTTTGGGTAATAGATGACAATTATCGCGGCTTTACCAGAACCTCTGAAAATGAATTTACTAAATTTATTTGTGCTGATTGTAGTGAAAAAGAAAAACTAATTGGTAACGATATTTTGGGTTACGAATTAAAAGACAACAAATTTAATAAAACTACTTTTTAACTACCTACAACAGTAGTTAAACTAATGGCTTGGGTTTGGTTTTCCTTCGGAAAAACCGCAGATAACCAAAAAAATTTTATATTTGTTAAAGCTACTCTTAAATCGTCGCCACAGACGGCTAGCTGTAAACCGTTAGCGGTCATTGTAAAGCGACATCCTACAAATATTGACAAGACAAGAAAATGACAACAGAACAATATCCAAAAATCTATTTGTACAGACGAATTGTTCAAGCCAAACTTTACATTGACAAATTCTATTCTGAAAAAATTGACCTTGACAACATTTCGAACGAAGCATATTTTTCCAAATTTCATTTTATAAGATTATTCAAATCTATTTACGGAAAAACGCCACACCAATATCTCACAACAGTAAGAATTGAAAAAGCTCAACAATATTTGCAATTAAACAAATCTGTCAAAGATGTTTGCTTTTTGGTTGGTTTTGATAGCGTAAGCACATTTAGCGGACTCTTTACCAAGTTAGTTGGCAAGACTCCTTCCGATTACACAAACCAATACAATGAAAGAAAAGCGAAAATTGAAACTTCGCCTTTAACTTTTGTACCAAGTTGTTATTCATTTATGCACGGTTGGACAAAGAATAGCAATTTTGGAGATGAGAATAAATAATTTATTGCTAACCTTTGCATTGAGTTTAATAATTAAAAAGAAAAAGCAATGATAACAAAATTGACAGTTACAAACATTCACGTCATAGACCAAAATAGCGCCTATGACTTCTATGTAAACAAGTTAGGCTTCAAACTTGTAGACGATATTCCAATGGGAGCAGATAGTCGTTGGTTGACAGTTTCACCACCTGAACAACCAGACTTACAGCTTGTATTGTTTCCAGTCAAAGTAAGCAAAATGTTTCCAAAAGAAGTTGCGGAATCATTAATTGACCTTATTAAGAAAGGAATATTTGGTTGTGGTGTATTGACCTGCAATGACATTTTCGCTACATACGAAGAACTGAAAGAAAAAGGAGTAGAATTTATTAAGCCTCCTACAAAAGAATTCTATGGTACAGAAGCATTATTTAGAGATGATTCAGGCAACTATTTTTCATTACAGCCTTTAAACAACTTTGACAAATGAAAACAATATTTGACAAATCTACAAGAGATGAGTTAGTTCAGAGAATTAATTCACTAAATGAAAAAAACGAACCTGTTTGGGGTAAGATGAATGTTTATCAAATGCACAAGCACTGTACAATATGGAACGAGTGGGTTTTAGGAACGAAAGATTTTGTTTACAAACAAGATTTTATTGGAAAAATATTTGGCAGAATGGCATTAAAGAGCAACACAAAAGACGATAAGCCAATCGGCAAAAATATGCCAGCAGGAAAAGCATTTACAGTTAAGGAAAAAGTTAACGACTTAACAACTCTAAAATCAATTTGGATAGAACAGATTAAATCCTACGAAAACTATTCAAACGACAATTTCATTCACGACTTCTTTGGCAAAATGACCAAGGAGCAAATCGGAATTTTTGCATTTAAACATAATGACCACCATTTAAGACAATTTAATGCGTAGAACAACGAACCGCTAACAAGGATTTGCCAAAATGAGGGCAGATGTGCTAAATTGAACATTAGTAATTCTATTTGGTACCTGTGCAAAACTGAACATTTGTTCGTCTAATTCCCCCACTTCGGCAAGCCTCAAACCGTTGTGCATCACTTTAGCCAAATAAAACGCTAGAAAAAAAATAAAAAAATGAACGGAGAAAAAAATTTAGAAATACTTTTAAAAACAATGAAACCTAAACACAATGTAGGCGAATTTGTATTCTGCGAAATCGAAGATTTAGAAAAAATAAAATTGAATGAAATTGTAATGTCTTTCAGAGAAGAAGAAAGTATTACAATAATTACTAAAATAGAAATTGCAGACAAATTGAATCTAAAATATTCTTTTATTGCTTCGTGGATTACATTAACAGTTCATTCTTCATTAGAAGCTGTTGGACTAACTGCTGCATTTTCAAAAGCTTTGTCAGAAAATGGAATTAGTTGTAATGTAGTTGCAGCATTCTATCACGACCATATTTTTGTAGACAAAAATGACACTGAAAAAGCAATGGAAATCCTAAATAAATTTTCAGAATAAATATAAAAGCAAACGCACAACAGTCATTTGTAGCAATTATTAGGTTTAGTTTATGTTCGGAATTTTGCTACGCCAGTTCGCACAAAGTGCTCGAGTCTCCGAAAATTCTACGATTAATTTTGTACTTGTAAACTTTTGTTATAATTTTATGCAACTGCCACAACCAACCGTTAGCAAAAATACTTTGACTTCCCGTTAAAGTTTAGCAAACAACAAAAGTTTAGCATATCAAATGAATCTATTAGTTAAAGAGTTTAAAAATTTTGGAAGTTTATCCCCAGAAGCTGAACTGGATTTTCAGAATAGAGTCGTGCGACACGAGTATAAAAAAGGTAGTTTTTATATCAAAGAGGGACAAACTTCTTCTGGACTTTTTATTATTGAAAAAGGATTAGTTCGAATGTTTTATCGAAAAGGAGATAAAGAAATAAACTCCCTTTTCGCAACAGAAAATGAAGTAGTTACTTCTTCAAGAACCTTCTTTTTTAAATTTCCTGCCAAAGAAAATATACAATTCTTGGAAGATAGTATCATTCATTCTATTTCAAGGAAAAATTTATATGAATTGTGCAACCTTTATCCTGAAATCAACACTATAGAACGATTGGCTACCGAAGCCTATTCACTTGCTCTGGAGGACCGAATTTTCTCCTTACAAACTCTTTCAGCTACCGAACGTTATGATGAACTAGTACGAGATAATCCTCAAATATTGCAGCGTGTATCGTTGGGGCACATCGCGTCGTACTTGGGTGTAACACTCGAAACAATAAGCCGTATCCGCAAAAAGTAACATAACATTCTCATTTCAATCCCTTTCTCCTGTCAGCTCCTTTTTTGACAAATGTCAAAATCTTGCCTTTCCTTTCGTTGTATTTTTACCCAAAATAAAATGAAATGCAAATCACCTTAGAACTTTTAGAAAAAGAACATAAGCAGCAGTTTATTAAATACAATCAAATTGCTTTTCAAAAAGCTTATACAGAAGAATTTGGAGAATCAGATGAAATGATTTTGCCAGAAAATGATATCGAGAATTCACTTAATAGAGAAAAATCGGTAGCTTACCGTATTCTGAACAATGGCGTTTGGGTGGGCGGAATCATACTTTCCATACATAAAATAACTCATCACAACTCTTTAGACTTATTTTTCATCAACCCCGATGTCCACAGCAAAGGTGTGGGCACTAAGGCGTGGGCGATGGTGGAAAAGATGTATCCCGAAACCAAGGTTTGGGAAACACACACACCTTATTTTGAGAAGCGGAACATTCATTTTTATGTGAATAAATGCGGTTTTAAGATTGTAGAGTTTTTCAACCCACGCAACCAAGATCCTCATATGCCACATACAAGTAGCGATGGATTGGATTATTCTTTCCGTTTTGAAAAAGTAATGATTAACCATTAAAATAAGTTCTAATGACAAAAGATAATCAACAAATTGTACAACCCAGTGAGCGAATTTACATTTTGGATATCCTGCGTGGATTTGCTGTATTTGGAATTTTGGCGGTGAATATTATGGCGTTTTCATTGCCCAATCACGATTTTTCGCAAATGATTATAAACTCGGAGTCTCCAAAATGGTACGACCAATTGGCTTTATGGTTTAACGAATATTTTACGGAAGGTAAATTCTATATCATCTTCTCCTTCTTATTTGGTTTAGGATTTTCGGTACAATTATCAAGAGCCGAAGCCAAAGGAAGTAATATTCTGTCCTTTTATCCACGCAGATTGTTGATACTCTTAGGCTTTGGTATTTTACATTCATTCTTTTGGTGGGGCGATGTATTGCGAATTTATGCTTTGTTAGGCTTCGTTTTGCTGGCATTTCGGAAATTGTCCAATCAATGGCTACTCGTCTTGGCAGCATTATGCTTTGTCTTATCGGGCTTAGTTACAGCCTTTCCTGCTGTTTTTGGTGAAGGTTCCGGTGCTCCGTCTGATAGCATTCTAAAAAGCATCTTGTTTGGGTTAACACATATGGGACCTTTCGTAATGGGAATGTTTTTCTTGGGAAGAATTGCGGGACAAATCAAAGTCTTTGAAAAATTGCGACAATACAAAGACCTACTTCCAAAAATTATCATCTTCGGATTAATTATTTCGGTGGGATTAAGAGTAATTGTTTCGGTTTTTACTACAAAACCTGGCGGAATAGAAACGCACCTGAAGGGATTAAGTGATATGGCTTTGGCGGCGGTATATGTGAGTGCCTTGTCTTTACTTTCTTTGCGTGAAAACATGGCAAAATACTTAAATCCTATGGGCTATGTTGGTCGCATGGCTTTAACCAATTACATTGTACAAACAATAATTTGCGTAGGCTTTTTCCGCATTTTTGATTTGGAAGGCAAAGTAAATGCAGGTCTGCTTTTGCTAATGACACTTATGATTTACGGATTTCAACTTTTGTATAGTCGATGGTGGTTAAGACGTTTCAAATACGGACCTATGGAATGGTTCTGGCGGTCTTTCACATACGGTAAAATGCAGTCTTTTCGTTTGAAATAATGGCTACACTTTCTGTTTTTATAATCATTAAAAAATAGTACTTCTGCTAACAAGCGTTTGGGAAGATTGCTAATTTTGTAGTAAATACACGTTTACATTTCGCAAGAAATTTTATCTTTAACAGAAAATAATCAGTTCCGAAGCTCGCAACCTCGCCAAGCACCGGAACGTTGTACGTAAGCTTATAAAAAACGAAAATAAATGGCAATTTATCAATATTATTTAGCGATTGTTTCTAAAGAAGGAATTTTAAAAAAACATAATTTGATTCCCAACGAAATAAGAATTAACACAGAAACTGGATATTTTGAATCTGATGCAGAACTATATTGGAAAGAAATTGACCAAAAAGCTGATGAAATAACACCAAAAATTGACTCGTTTATAAAAAGAGCTGATTGGGGTAACGACAAAACAAATTTTAATTGGAAAACTAAATCTAAAGTATTAGATAATGATGCTTTCATGGGTCTAAATGAAAAGACTTTCTCAATAACTGAATTTTCCTTTAGAGCGGATTTACGCGAAGATGGATTTACTTTCTTGAAAAATATGATTGAATTGAGTAAAGAAAACAATTGGATGTTTATGGATAGAAAAGGCAAATTAATGAACGCTGATTTTGAAGAAATCAAAGCTAGTATTAAGAATTCAGACGCTCATAGTTTTTTGAATAATCCAATCAAATTTTTAGAAAACCTCGATGATAAAAGTAAATAAAGCCGAACGCACAACAGCCATTTGTAGCAATTGCTAGGTTTAGTTTGTATTCGGAATTTGCTACGCCAGTTCGCACAAAGTGCTCAAGTCTCCGAAAATTCTACGAAGAGTTTTGTACTTGTAATCTTTTACCTTAAATTTATGCAACTGCCACAAGCGGTCTAACGTTGTATGTAATTTTATGAAAAACTTTACTTCAATAATATTATTATCCGTTTTCATTTCTCTATTTTCATCATGTAAGAATAATGAAAAACAGATTTTTTATGAAAAATTAGATGAGCTTAAAAATTATACAATAGAGATGACAGAATATGATAATTCTTTATTAAAAGCAAGAGCTCAAGAGGATATTGTAATTGATGGGCTAAATGATAGTTTGAGAAAAATTAATGAAAGAATTGAAAAAGAAATCAGGACAATAAATACAGATTCCCGAAATAAAACTGTAATATTTTACAACGAATTAAATTCTGAACATAAATTATATCTAAATGAAATAGATATAAATGAATATTCAAAATTGACTGACAGTTCATATTTAAAAATAATTGAAGTTAACTTATTTATTTTGAAAAGTAAATTGACCCGAGATTTTTTAAGACGAAGTTATTCAAGAAAGTTTTAAAAACTACTGCTAACAACCGTTCCTATGTAAAGCACCATTAAGTTATTAACAACTTTGAATAAGGTTGTATTTAATTTTTTCTCGAGTTAAATAGTCCATAATACGGCCTGTTGGTAAAGTTGGCAACTAACTTTATCAATGATGCTAAGAAAGATTTTCCTCTTTTACTTCATATTTCTTTGTTTTAAATTCTTAAAGCTCCAGCCAGCTCCTATACGTGATCTGCTTTTAATCGCAGTCACCAGTATCGGTATGATTGTAAGAATAAATAAAATAGCTACCTGCTTGGCGATGTGGCCTCGACAAGGCGAGCCACCACGGCTGTTTTGTAGTCTATTTCTCTTGTATGATTGAGCTTATTAAGATAGTTATACTTTGTTTATTTTTTATTGTTCTACTACCTAAATTATGATTTATTTGATAAAGTGTTTCGGTTTTGATGACAGATAATATTCTTCGTGCCATTTTATGAGCTACTTTAAAAATGATGCTTTTTACGTTTTTATCTTGGTGTTTTCTATAATATTTTTGTATTTCAATGTTTTTTCTAATGGCAACCCAAACAGCTTCTATCAAGTAACTTTTAAATTGTGAGCGACTTCTTGGTGTGATTCCCAAACATTTTTCACTATCTCCACTATTATAAACTCCAGGAACTAATCCAATATAAGAGCTAAATTGCGCTTCGGTATTAAATCTCCGTAAATCGCCACATTCGGCTATAATTACACTGGCTAAATAACCGCCAATTCTGGGATGGATTTTAGAAGATAATAATCTTTTTTGTTATTTTTTCTACAATGCAATCGCATCTGATTTGCAATTTCTAAATATTCTGATTTGATAAATTTATAAAGTCTTATTTTACCTTGTAAAGCCAAATTACCACAACTCGTGCTAAACTTTAATTGCTCTAACCAACTAATAAAATCATTACTCCAATTCAAATTATCAAACTGATCTGGAACTTTTATACCATGAAAAAGCAACATACTCTTTATATGTGATTATGTTTGACGAAGCTTTTTGGTTATCTGAGTGCCGTGTCGAGCTAAGCTCATAAATTGTTCCTGCGCTTCCGTTGGAATATAAATTCCTTTTAAAACTCCTGCTTTTAGTTGATTAGACAAATTCTTGGAATCTAAAGCATCTGTTTTTTGATAACGCTCCTTATCTCCTGTCTTCACATCGCTGGATTAAAAACCAAAACGTTCCAACCTAAGTTTAAAAAATAACGAGCATCGGAACGTTATAGTGCATATACTCCGCAGACACGTATCAGCTTTCCGAAAAAAAATTAATGAAATTCTAAACTTAGAAAAGTAAGAAAAGAAAAATAACGTTTTGAAAATACTTTGCGGAATTTCTATCGCCGAATTGTTAGTCTCATTCGCGAATTTTTCGGCTAACGAAAGCACCAGCGTTTGGAAAGTTTAATGATTTTGAAAAGCTAAACGTAAATGTTTGCTTCTACTCTATTCCAGAAAGAAAATATTACGGAAAATTAAATCTGAAAAGAATATACTTCGTCGTGAAAATACTTTGAGTAACGTTATTTGTCTTTCTTTCATAAGTTTACGCACCATAACAGCAGTTACACTCAATGGTTTGGGCTGTTTTTACTTGGAAAATCCTTCGGATTTCCAAAGTTTGTCTATATTTGTAATGGCTCGCTTATCAGTTAACGCCACTGAAGTGTAGCTGCAAAACATTGGCAGTCATTTAAGAAAACTGAGAAAACACATTGAAAATTAGAAAATTCATTTCTGACCTTTTTAAAAGTAAACCCAAAGTAGAACTTAATATTAATGAAAATCGATGGGAAGCGAATATCCACCCTTTATTTATTCAATTAAAAAAAAATGCAAGTATTTACTTGTTGAAAAACAGATTCACAGTTTTTAATCAGAAAATAGGATTTGAAACCTTTAAAAATGAATCTGAAATTTATATTTCCATTGTAAATCAAGGTTACGACTTTCCTGAAGTATATATCGGGAAAAATAACATACTTGATGAAATGATACGGTTTGACTTTATGCTTGAATTATACTTGACCCATAAAACTGAATTAATTAAGAAACATAAATCGCTGAATAACTTCTACGACTTTGAATATGAAAAAGATTTTATGGAAACACATTATGATTCGATTTTGAAAATCAATCCATTTCCTGAAAAGTATTTCGAATGGATGAAATCAAACGACAAACTAATAAGATGTTATACAAATTAAAAAAACGAACTGCCAACAATGACTATAAGTAATTACTTATCTTCACCTACTTCTGAAAATCCTCGCGGATTTTCAGTTTGGTGTATACTTGCAGAGTTAATTAAGTACTAAACCAAACAATTACTAATAACCGAAACCGTTACAGGAAACCTTAAAACCGTAGAATATAAAAAATGAAAACAAGAATCTTATCATTATTAACAATATTGACGAACCTATTTGTATTTAGTCAAAGTCAATTTCAAAATGTAGGTACAAGTAGTCCTGGTAATGCTGAAAGAATAACAAATTTTAGTGTTACTGATGCTAACAATGAACTACTTGAAATCACCAACTCAACAAATATTGATGGTCAATTCATTCCATCATTATGGGCACATCATCAAGCGGATAATAGGTACGTTTTCCGTCATTTTATTACTACTAATTCAGCGCAGGATAATGGCAATTCTCCAATGATGATTTATAGAGCTGAAATAAGAAATAATTTAAATTTAACAGCAGGTCCGAGTGGAAATTTTCCTTGGGGTACAACTGCCACAAATGTAATTAACAGGCCATTGTTTGCATGGGAAAATGGAAATACTCAACTGATGAGAATGCTTGCAAATGGTTATCTTGGAATAGGGACCACTACTCCTACCTCATTATTTCATACTAATGGAACGGTTCGACTTGAAAACATAGCCACAACAACTTCAAATACTTATGTCTTAACAACGGATGCCAATGGAAATGTAAGCAGACAATTATCGACTTCATTCGGCGGTGGTTTAACCAATAGCTGCGCTAATACAAATTTTTTGCTCAAAAAAAGCGCGACAGATTTGACTTGTTCACAGATATTTGATAACGGTACCAATGTCGGAATCGGTACTGCTACTCCTACCTCATTATTTCATATTAATGGAACAGTTCGATTTGAAAATTTGACCGATGCGACTAACCCATTTAGAATTTTAGGAACCGATAATGCCGGGAATGTGTTTGAATATAATCCCTCGACACTCATTGGTGGCGGAACAAATGATTATGATTGGTTCAGGCCCGACAATACTTTTGCAACTTCTATCAGTGATAATATTTATACTAATGGAAAAGTTGGAATCAATACCAGTATTTTTCCTAACCAGGTTGGTGATGTCGATGTTTCATCATACAGTTTGTTTGCAAAAGGTGGAATTTTAACAGAAGAAGTGCGAGTTGCATTAAGTTCTGACTGGGCTGATTTTGTATTTGATAAAGAATATAAATTAGAGCCTTTGAAAAATGTTGAAACATTCATTAAAAAAAATAAGCATTTAAAATATATTCCATCTGCCCAAGAGGTAAAAAAAGACGGTATTGAACTTGGAGAAATGAATAAACTTTTATTACTTAAAGTAGAAGAACTAACTTTGTATTTAATTGAATTGAATAAAAAAGTGGAAAAACAAGATGAAGAAATTAAAAAATTGAAATCAAAATGAGGCAATTCCTTTTATTACTATTTTTAATTATTTGCAATTTGTCATTAAGTCAGACAATCAACTCCGACTGTAATGAAAGTTATTTGTTATCCGATATTGAAAATAGTTCCAATTATACATACAACGCTCAAAATTCAATTACAACAGAAAACAATTATAAAGTTATAGCATCAAATAATGAGATAAGAATGAAAGCAGGGAAAGTGATTGTTTTAAAGCCAAACACCTATATTAAAAAAGCTTCTGTATATTTAGCAAGAATTGAACCCTGCACGGTTTGTCCATTAAGCTTTTTCTATAACAATTTTTTCACACCCAATGAAGACGGTTATAACGATTTTTGGAAAGTAAATTGGGCTAACCAATTAGATTTTTCCAATGTTTATATTTATGACAGGTATGGTAAATTAGTTAAAACACTAATGAATAACCAAGATTACTGGGATGGAAAGTACAATTCAAAAGATCTATTTTCATCTGACTATTGGTTTAAACTTGTATATACAGATTGTAATGGTAACCAAAAAGAATACAAATCACATTTTTCTTTAAAAAGATAATATATTATGGGAATAGTTAAGAACGCTTTGTATAAAGTATCAAAAAAAGGATTTTTGTCAACATTTAAAAAACAATCTATTTTTCCTTACTATCACTTAGTAAGAGATAATCAAGTTCCACACATAGAAAACTTATACGAATTTAAAAATAGCAAACAATTTTTAAATGATATAAATGTTTTAACTGCAAATTATAAACCTATAAGCCCTAATGATTTATTAGAAAATAAAAAGCTTGAAAATAATTTTTTAATATCATTCGATGATGGTTTAGAGGAAATTTATTCTGTCATTTACCCAATCCTAAAAAAGAATAACCTTACAGCAATATTCTTTATCAACCCAAATTTTGTAGACAATAACGAAGGATTATACAAACATTATATCAGTATCATCATTTCACATCTAAAGAAAAATAATTTTGAAAAATCAGTAGTAGACCAAATAAGCCAAATTTTATCTATTGAGTATACAACTATCGAAGAATTCAAACAAAAATTCATCAACATCAAATTTTCAGAAAGAGAAAAAGTAAATGAAATTTTAGAGCTGTTAACTATTGAAATCAAAACATTTCTAAAAGAGCACAAACCCTACGTTACAAAAGAACAAATACAGGAAATGATCAATGACGGTTTTTATTTTGGTGGCCATACAATGACACATCCACCGTTAAATCAATTAACACACGAGGAACAAAAAAAAGAAATAATCAATTCTATTGATTGGCTTAAGGAAAATTTCAAAATTGACTACTCTTTTTTTGCATTTCCTTTTTCAGACAAATCAATTTCAAAAAAATTATTAAACGAATTATTTGAGTATGACAATACGATAAGGATATTTGGGAATTCGGGTTTAAAAAAAGATATTGATAAAAGGATAATTCAAAGGTTTTCTTTGGAAAATCCCACAAAACAAGTAGAAAAACAAATTGTTACAGAAAACTTATATAAATTTTTCAATAAATTTATTGGTAAATACAACATTAAAAGATAATGATTGAAATAAAAAAAATTAATAAAAAAGACATTCCAGAACTATTGTCAGATAATCAGTTCTGGAACCATTCCTTTTTACCGATTAGTAAGCATCGGCTGTATGCGCATCATAAAAATCCAAATCTTGAAGACAATGATATAGTGTTAATACTATCTTATTTAAATAATGAATTAGTGGGCTACATGGGCCTGTTCATGGATAAAATAAACATCAACAATCGTTTAGAAAAAATTGGTTGGTTATCAACCTGGTGGGTACACCCAAAGACGAAAGGTACGGGAATTGGTCGTGAAATCTTAAATGCCATGTATTCAGAAAATAATGGTAAAATTGGTATTTCACAGTTCACGCCAAGCGCAAGAAGAGTTTACGATAAATCAGGGTATTTTACAACTTTAAAAGAAAACATTGGAATAAAAGCCGTTTTAAGAAGTAATCTTTCTTTTGTCATACCAACCCTTTTTCCCAAAACAAAAAGACTTTCATCTTTTTTTAATCAAATTGATCATTTTTTCAATTTTTTTATAAACATAAAGTTATACTTTCAAAAAATAATCCTTTCAGGAAAACTAACAGGTATATCTTTAGAGTATGTTAATATTATTGATGACGAAACTTTAAGCCTCATAAATCAATTTAATAAAAATGACATCTCAAATAAAGGCAAAGCCTTTTTTGAATGGCTAAAAGCATATAACTGGGTACAAAAGGCACCATTAATAAACCTAACAAACAAAATAAAATACGAATTTTCAATTTATGATAATGAATTTGAATTTTCATTAATTAAGATAATTGAAAAAAATGTTTGCATAGGTTTTGTTGTTCTGCAGAAAAGAAATTATGTCACAAAAGTGTTATTTACATATTATGATTTAAAAAATACAGCTGCTATTTCAAATATTATAAAACTACAGGCCGCTACACAAAACACTAGGGAAATAATCTGTTATGATGAAGCCATCTGCCACAACCTCAAAAAATCAAATTTGTTCTTGTACAAAAACAAAAAAATTAAACAATCTATTATTTCTAAAAAATTTAATAAAACCGATTTTAGTAATGTGAGAATGAATTTTGGAGATGGAGATTGTTCATTCGCATAGATAATAAAGGCTTCCTGTAACAGCGGTTTCAAGCCATAGCTAGTTTATCATTCTTGGAAAATACTCTGTTTACTCCTATTTCATCTTTTTTATAATATTTTTTGCTAAATTGCCGCTACGGTGTGAAGCCGCGGAACGTTGCCAGTCATTTAAGAAAACTGAAAAAATAAGTATTGATAACAGCGTGTATAGCTCATTGCGGTTTGCAATTCATTATATTTTGTTTTCAATAGAAAATCATAGCTGATTTTCCCGCAACGAGTCATACATTTCAATATTATAAAACATTTTAACAAAAATTGAGCTTAAAAACAAAAATCAAACCAAATGAGAAGAATCTTTTTAACTTTAATCTTTTGCGGGCTGACTTTTATAGCTAAAGCTCAAAACTCTAGTGTAGAAAAATCAACTTATGGAATCCAAACTGGTTTTCTTGGAATTTGGGTTCACAACGAATCGAAATTATCAAACTCGATAGCATTGCGGACTGAAATAGGATTTGACAGCGGAATTTGGGGCGGTGATTTTTACGATAAAACAGGTTTTTTAATGACACCGGTAATTACTGCGGAACCTCGTTGGTATTACAACCTGAACAAAAGAGAAAGTAAATCAAAAAAAATCGACGGAAATAGTGGGAATTTTGTGTCATTGAAAACAAGTTATCATCCAGACTGGTTTGTAATTTCAAATACAGACAATATAAATGTAATAAGTGACATTTCAATAATTCCAACTTGGGGAATACGAAGAAGCATCGGAAAACACTTCAATTATGAAGCAGGAATTGGGATTGGATATAGATACATTTTTGCTAAACAAGCTGGATTTCTTGAAAATGAAAATGAAGCAGCAGCGAATTTACATTTGAGAATTGGATACCGATTTTAAACAGAATAAAAACGTTATATAACAATAAGGTTATAAGTAATTGCTTATTCTCACCTACTTCTGAAAATCCTTGCGGATTTTCAGTTTGGTGTATACTTGCAAAATTAACCGCTAACCCACACCGTTACTTATAGCTGAGAAACGTTGTGTATTCCATGATAAAAAACTTCGCAGACAAAAAATAAAAAAGATAGAGATGTAACATTTTATAATTTCTGCATCTAAAGCTAAATTTAAATATAGAAATTATGAAAAATATTTTTTTAGTCCTAGCAATCCTTTTTTCTCTGTCAACTCAGGCACAAGAAAATAATCAACCCATTCATGTAAAAATTATAGGTAAGGGTAAGCCTATAATGTTAATCCCTGGCTTTACAGTACCAGGTGAAAGTTGGGACAGTATAGTTAATCAATTAAAAGACAATTACGAATGTCATGTGGTAACACTTGCAGGTTTTGGAAGAAAAAAAACAATAGATTTCCCTTGGTTACCAAAAGTAAATGAAGCTCTCGATAAGCATATAAAACAAAATCAATTGACAAATTTAACTGTTATTGGACATAGTTTAGGGGGAACAATTGCAATATGGCTTGCAAGCAGAGAAAACAATGAAATATCAAAAATTGTATTGGTAGATGCGCTTCCTGCCGCAGGTGCAATTATGATTCCAAATTTTAATCCTGAAAATTTAACCTATGACAGCCCTTTTAATAACCAACAATTGTCTATGAATGAGAATGATTTTGAACAGATGGCTCAGGGTATAGCAAAAGGAATGAGCCTAAATCCAGAAATTCAAAAACAAATTCAAAACTGGATAATTTCTGCGGATAGAAAAACCTATGTTTATGGATATACCGATTATCTTAAACTAGATTTGAGAGAGGATTTGAAAAATATTTCTATTCCTGTAACAATAATTGCAGCGGATAAACCATTTGGAAAAGAAATGGTTACAAAAACTTATCAAAGTCAATATGGTAATCTATCAAAATATGATTTGATAATTGCAGATAATACTGCACACTTTGTGATGTTCGACAAACCAGAATGGTTTATAGAACAAATTCAAAAGATTTTAGCATCAAATTAAATGAACCTAGAAAAACAATTCACAGAAATATATGAAGCACATGCTTCTAAAGTATTCCGATTGTGTTTGGGTTATGCCTCTGGTAATGAAGATTTGGCAAAAGAGTGGCAACAAGAAACTTTTATAAAAGTTTGGCAACACAGAAAAAGCTTTAAAGGAAAATCTTCCATAAGTACATGGATTTATAGAATTGCTGTCAATATATGTTTGGCTGATTTGAGAAAAACCAAACTACACACCCAAATTAGCGATAAACTGGTTGTTTCAGCTACTACAGAACCGGAATACACAAAAAAGGAAGAACAACTAGAACAAATGTACCATTGTATTAGTCAACTTACCCAAAACAACAAAACCATTATTTTAATGGAATTAGAAGAAATTTCTCAATTAGAAATTGCCGAAACCGTAGGTTTGACACACGGTACATTAAGAACTCGGCTAAACAGAATTAGACAATCACTTTTAAAATGTATTACAAATGGAAAATGATAAATTAACTCAGTTATGGAATCAGAACAAAAGTAATTTCACCATAGTATCTCCTGAAACCATTATCAAAAAAGCTAAAAAACAACGGTATGGACAATTTATAGCAATAACAGTTATGGCATTAACAGTCCTAATATTGTTAATCTATTCTATTTATAACATCAATAATCAATGGAATAATTTTACTTTTGGTCTTGTATTGATGATTTCTAGTCTAACTTTTCGCATTATTTTAGAATTCGCTTCACTTTATCAAAAAGAAAATCAATTAATTTCATTAGATAATGTATCGTTTAAAAAATATCTAAAAAGACATTACAAACTAAGATTGACCATAAACTATATAATTACACCTATCTGTTTTACTATATATGTTTTTGGATTTACAAAACTGTTGCCCTATTTTAAACGAGAGTTTTCTGAAGGGTTTTATATTTACATCCTAATCTCTGGAATTATATCACTTTTTATATTAGCAATAATTATTGCGAACAACATAATAAAAGAAAGTAATTTTTTAAAACAACTAAATATAAAGTAGCCTACTTAATTTAAATAACCGAAATAAAAAGTTTGTACTTTCCTTATCCTTACTTGCAAATTCATTTATTATTTCTAAATTTAAAGAATGAAATTTGCAAGTAACTTACATTAGTCTAAACCAAAAAGTTCGACATTCTTATTCCGATACTGCTCATACACACAACCGTTATAAACAAGTATGACTCATCCTGAAATAAAGCTACTTAATTTTTCATAATATAGTTTTAGCAAGGCATTAATTTTAAACAAATTAACACAATAAATTATGACAAAAGAGAAGCAAATAATTGAATGTGAAAACAGACTTTTAAAAGCAATGATATCTGGAGACATCAAAATTCTTGACGAACTTTTGCATGACAGCCTAATTTTCAATATCCCCACAGGACAAACAATCACTAAAGAAATGGACATCGAAAATTATCGTTCTGGTATTATAACTGTTTATGACATTTTGGCCACTGACCAAACAATAAAAATAATTGAAAATATTGCCACTGTTGCAGTTACTTTTCATTTAAAAACAAAATATGCTGACCAAATCATCGATGGAAAATTTAGATATTTACGAGTATGGAAACTATTTGATACTTCGTGGAAAATAATTGCAGGAAGTGGAATTCAAATTTAGCTATCCATCAACACTAAGACACAAAAAACGAGTTGAGTTACTAACAACTATTATGACGGAATTCGATAGTTTGATAAATACAAATAATGAGGTTAATTTAGTCTCAAACCATTTGTAACACCAGAACTTCGCCTGTAATGTGAAACAACAATATTCTAGAAAATAAAAGAAATGACGCAATCCGAACTTATAATTTTAAATTTTACAGAAATAAGAAGAAAAAGCATAAAACTTTGGACAGGACTTCCAAAAGATTATTACAATTGGAAACCTGATGAAAAAGCAATGACCGCGATAGAAATGATTAGACATGTTTTAGAAGCCGATTATGGGTGGAATATCATTATTAATAAAGGTAATATGACTAATTATAAAACACCTTGGAAAAATCGACCATTTATTAGCGTTGCTGATGAACTTGAATTTGCCGAATCTTATAGAAAAACATTTTTAGAAAGTGTTAGACAATTTTCGGATAAGGAATTAAACGAAACTGAAATCATTCATCCTGGAAATGGAGAAAAAAAAATCCTTGGAAAATATTTATTGCGGATTGGATATCACGAATCTGTTCACGCAGGACAATTCCTTTCATACTTAAGAGCTATGAAAATTAATAGACCTGAAATATGGGATTAAAAATATAAAACGATGTACAACAATAAGCTATAAATAATAGTTTTTTCTCTCCTACTTCTAAAAGTTCTTGCAAATTTTCTATTTCATTTTTATTTGCTAAATTAGGTGTTTAAATCAGATGGCTAATCTTATACAAGCACATTATGTGTAAGTTTCTTCTAAAATTCTACAAGTCGTTTTAATAAACATGATAGTAACAATTAAAAATTTATAGAACAATGCAAGTTGAAAATTTATTAAAACAAGTAAATTTTATCAAAGAAATTGATAAATTAAAATACATTCAACGTAAAACTAAATTGTTCAACAGTGATAGATGCGAAAATGACGCAGAACATAGTTGGCATTTAGCCATGATGACAATTGTTTTAGCAGAACATTCTGATAAACCAATTGACGTACTTAAAGTTGTAAAAATGGTTCTAATCCACGATATCGTAGAAATTGATGCAGGTGATACATTTATTTATGACACTACAAAAAACCATACAAATACAGAAGAAGAACTCATTGCCGCAAAGCGAATTTTCGGACTTTTACCCACAGAACAAGCAAAAGAATTTATCGCTATTTGGGAAGAATTTGAAGAAGGAATCACAAATGAAGCAAAATTTGCAAAATCAATGGACCGATTTGAACCACTGCTACAAAACGTCTCTAATAATGGTGGAACATGGGTAGAATTTAATGTCCCTTATCAAAAAGTTTACGATAAGAAGAAGGCAATTAAAAACGGTTCAACAGCCATCTGGAACTATGCCGAGAATTTAATTAATGAAAGTGTAGAAAAAGGAATTTTAAAAAAATAATTGACTTATAAAAAACCCAAACAAATGATAGAAACAGAAAGACTTATTTTAAAACCATTAACATATAATCAATTAGTAAAATATACTAAATGTGATAATTCATTAGAGGAAGAACTCAACTTAAATACAACTACAAGAGCAATTTCACCTGAACTAAAAGAAGCGTTTGAACAAACAATCCTTCCAAATGTAGCAGACTCAACTAAAAACTTTTTATATTCAACACTTTGGACCGCAATTTCAAAAGCAGATAACAAAATAATAGGAGATTTATGTATTATTGGAGAACCAAATACAAATGGCGAAATAGAAATTGGTTACGGTACTTATGATGAATTTCAGAACAAAGGATTTATGACAGAAATCGTAAGTGGTATGATTAAATGGACTAAAACACAGTCTAGTGTAAAATCAATACTAGCTTCTACAGACAAAACAAATACTGCATCATTCAAAGTTCTTGAAAGAAATAATTTTATTAAAGTTGGAGAAACAGAGACCTTGTTTAATTGGAAATTAAAAATGAATAGTCATATAATTACTTCATTATAAAAACGATAAATACATAACAAACCCTATTTGTTAGAAAAACTATCCAGAAAAGAAATTCTAAAAGTTAATACAGTTAGAGAAATTTAATCAAAGAAAAGGTTATGGATAAGCCAATTTGTCCTGCTTTATTGCAAAAAATAGAAGAATATAAACTGATCGTTATCAAGTAGCTACTACAAACGCTAAGACTGTACTACTTCCATAATCATCAATTTTAAAAAAGATTAACTACAGAAATTCATAAAAAAACCTCATTTTATATAAAACGAGGTTTTTTAATATTATAGCATTGTAATTTATTCTGACCAATATCTTAATGTTGCTACAACCCATCCTTCTGGTGTTTCGTTAGCAGCACTAACTTCTACAACCGCAGATGAAGCTCCATCAAAATATCCATCACGAGCATCAAATCTATACGTTCCTGCTGGAAGACTTTCGAAAAGACCTGGCTCATATTGAGAATCAAAAAAAGTTTCTCCTGTAGCTAAATTAGTAGCACCATATCCCGGTAATGTACTAGCAGGCACATCCTGACCTGTTCTCCAATCTACCAATTTAATGTACACATCAAAACTTGCTACTCTACTTGCAACTTTTTGATTTTCTACTTTAGCTTCTGTAGCCATTTCCTGAACACTGTCTTCTGTTTCACACGAAAAGAATAGACTTAATGCAGTAAGCATCAATACTTTTCCAATAAATTTCATTATTTGTATATTTAATTGTTTATATACTGCTAACTTATGAATTTTAAAATTAAAATCTATAATAGAATTATTAACAAAACATTATTAATAAATTAAAAAATTTCATTCATCCTGATTATAAAACACCAAAAAAGCTTTTTTATAATTTATTTTCTAAAAAAAATTAGATATAACTTATATTTAATGATATTTTTTCATCCATTTGAGTCTTAATAAGACAATATTAAAAATTAAAAAAATAGAATTATAAAATATACCTTAATTTAAAAGTAAAATGTATTATGCATTTATTCTCTTTTTTAGACAACCATACATTAGTTCTAATGCATTGATTTATTGAATATTTTTAGTATTTTTATGACAAACAGGATATTATGAAAAGTAACATTATTAGAATTCAAAATACTAAAGGATTTTTTTTAGAAGCCACTTTAGATTTACCAGCTAATCAAAAACCCAATTATTTTGCATTGTTCGCACACTGTTTTACATGTCATAGCAATTTTAATGCAGTTCGGAATATTAGTAAATCATTAACGGCAAATGGCTTTGGTGTAATTCGATTTGATTTTACAGGTTTAGGAAAAAGCGAAGGAGAATTTGCCGAAAGCCATTTTTCTGCTAATATTGAAGATATTATTACTGTTCACAACTATTTTAAAGAGCATTTTGAAGCTCCTTCATTACTTATTGGTCATTCCTTAGGTGGTGCTGCGGCTATTGTTGCTGCTTCAAAATTAACAGATATAAAAGCGGTAGCAACCATTGGAACACCTTCAAATATTGAACACACAAAAAAACATTTTATTACTCAGATAGAAGATCTAAAACCAAATGAAAAAGTTAAAGTTAACATTGGTGGCAGACCATTTTATATTGATAATGATTTTATCGAAGGATTCAGTACTATTAAGTTAAACGAAGTTATTCATTCGTTAAGAAAACCCATTCTAATTCTTCACAGTCCTATTGATACCATTGTGAGTATAAACAATGCTCATGAAATATATCATAATGCCATGCATCCTAAAAGCTTTATAAGCTTAAATAAAGCAGATCATTTACTTACAAATGAAAAAGATAGTCGTTATACAGGCAATTTAATAAGCAATTGGGTATTACATTATCTTCCCGAAAAAGAAAATATAATGCTTTCTACAGAAGGAGAACAAGTAGTAGGATATCTTAATTTAAATGAATATAATTTTACTACACAAATTCAAACTAATTCTCATAATTTAGTAGCAGACGAACCTGAAAGTTTTGGTGGTGATAATTTTGGACCTAGTCCTTATGAATTTTTAAATGCTAGTCTAGCAGCTTGTACTGCCATGACTTTAAAATTATATGCACAAAGAAAAAAATGGGATTTAAAAGAGGTATATGTCTACTTAACACATTCTAAAAAACACCTAGTAGATATGGATAATGAGCAACCTCAATATATTGATTATATAACTAAAAAATTAACTTTTGAAGGAAATTTAGACGAATCTCAAAGACTAAAATTAAAAGAAATAGCATCACGATGTCCTGTTCACAAAACATTAGTTTCATCAGTAGTAATTGAAACAGAACTTATATAAATAGTCTCTTTTTATGATTTATACTGGAAAAAACAATGAATACCTACATATTGAAACCATTGTTCAAGATAATTGTATTATACTAAAAGAACAAATTCCCGAATCTTTAATGATATTGTGGTTTACTTCTGATAATAATAATATAACTATTGACAATATTGAATTTAAAGCGAATAAAAGCACTATTATCTTTCTGACAGAATTTCATAAACTTGAAATAAACAAAATTAATGAAGTTCAACTTATTCGATTTAACAGAGCTTTTTTCTGCATTGCTAATCATGATAGTGAAGTAGGTTGCAAAGGAATTTTATTCTTTGGTGCTTCACAAGTTCCTGCATTTATGATTCCACCTGAAGAACTCGAAAAATTTACAATTCTATTGAGAATGTTTGAAATGGAACTCGATTCCAAAGATAACCTGCAATTAGAAATGCTTGAAGTAATGTTAAAACGTTTCCTCATTTTGTGTACTCGAATATATAAGGAGCAAAAACAAATCCCCAATTTTAAACAACTTGATATGATAAGGGAATTTAATTATTTAGTAGAGAAACATTTTAAATCGTATCACAGGTTAGCAGATTATGCTACATTAATGAATAAATCTTCTAAAACACTTTCCAATTATTTCTCAAAAGTGAGCGATAAAACACCACATCAATTAATTCAAGAACGAATTATGCTTGAAGCAAGACGTACTTTAATATATACTGATCTAAGTATTAAAGAGATTACTTATGAAATCGGTTTTGAAGACATTCAAACATTTAGTCGTTTTTTTAAAAACAATGAAGGTGTTTCGCCTTCAGAATTTAGAGAAAAATCCGTTATGGGAAAAATTGTTAACACCTAAGGATTTTACGTCTACTCCTAGCCTTGTTTTCTATCGCATCTTTGCAGTGTACATAATTAATAACATAAAAAAAGAATAATATGAACACTACAGATTTACAATTTTCGATTCCAACAAAGAATGAAGTTTCAAAAAACAATCAAGTTATTTTTAATAATTTAGAAAAAGGACTAGGATTTGTTCCAAATTTATATGCCTATTTTGCAAAAAATGATACAGCACTTGCCGATTATCTTGCTCTTCAAAATAGAAAATCTACATTAAAAGCAAAAGAAAGAGAAATTATTAATTTAATAACTAGCCAAATTAATGGATGTAGATATTGTCAATCAGCTCACACTGCTTTAGGAAAATTAAACGGTTTTACTGATGACCAAATAATTGAAATTAGACAAGGGAATATTCCTTTTGATTCAAAATTAAATGCCTTAGTTACTTTTACAAAAGCCGTTGTTGAGAACAAAGGAAATGTTTCAAATGAAATTAAAAATACTTTCTTTGAAGCAGGTTACACAGAATCAAACTTAATTGATGTGGTGATCATTGTAGGAGATAAAATCATTAGTAATTACATTCACAATCTTACTGGTTTTGCAATTGACTTCCCTTTAGCTCCAGAAGTAAAATAATAGAAAATCTAATAGTTGGGCGACTTTGTTGTCCAACTATAAAAAATCATTTAAAAAATACAAATCAAATACTTATGAAAAATATAAATATAGAAAAACTAGGATATACAATTGGTGTAATTGGTGTAGCAATAACTTTATTATGGATTGGACTATTTAAATTTACCCTTTTTGAAGCTAAAGCAATTGAACCATTAGTCGCAAATCATTTTGGAATGAATTGGTTATATTCCATTTTATCAGTGCAAGGAGTATCAAACTTAATAGGAATTTCAGAAATTATAATTGCCATTGGATTAATTGTCTCATTTTGGAATGTAAAAATTGGTAAGATAGCAGGTATAGCTTCTACTATTATTTTTATAACTACTTTAAGCTTTTTAGCTACTACTCCTGGTATTTGGAAAATGGTAGATGGATTTCCTGTAACCGAATTTTTCTTAGTAAAAGATATTCCTTTCTTAGCTATTTCACTTTTAGTGTGGGGAAAAAATCATAAAAAATTAAAGAATAAAGCCTAAAAAATAATTGTATAATCCTTCACTCAAAAACAACTAGAAAAATTGATATAAATGAATCAAAAGTAGATAAGATTATAAAAGAATAAAAACAATTCAATTCTTGAAGAAAGAATGTTTTAATCTGGATTTACCAAAAATGTAAAAATTATAAACCGTAACAAAACCATTTTCGCATCTAAAACTTATATTGAGAAGCTTACTGAAATAGACAATACATAAGTTGTAGCAGCTACAGAAGAAGATGTACTTGCTTGTTATGGAATTAGAGAATATCTAAAAACATACTGAAAAATAAAATTAAAAAATGTAAATTTGGAGTAATTAGAAATGATTACTCCTTTTTAAAGAAAACGTATCAGGATTGCAATTACAAGAAGAGAACTCAGAATTAGTTTGTCCTACTTGAAAATTAAAATATAAAGAAGTCTAAAATTATTTTCTATTATTAATACATAACAATATTGAAAATAGCACACATTACAAAATTCATAAATAAAATTATATTCTTATCTAGTTCTTTTCTAGCTATAACAATTGGTATTTCATATCTAATTTATAAAAATAACACTTCACATTATTTTGTTTGTGGAAATACAGAATCCACTATGATTTGTGGTACTATGTCACAAAATTACTCAGAAAATGCAATCAAAGGAAAAGAGTTATTTAACAGCAATTGTGCAGCTTGTCACAGTTTAGATAGAAACATGACTGGACCTGCACTTAGAAATTTACAATTAAAATATGAGAAATGTTCCGAAGAATTTTGGTTTCATTTTATTACAAAGGAAGATTCTTTAATCAAAATAAACAATTCAGATTTAAAATATTTAACCCAATATTCTGATTATGAATACAATCATAATTTTAATTTATCAAAAGAAGAATATGGATTTTTGTTAGACTATTTAGAATGAAGATTTTAAAAAGAGTAAACGAAATCATCATAATACGTTTATAGTATATAAAATCAAATAAATTAACTAAATTTGAAAAAAAAAATGTTTTCTTTATACTTTGACCCAGGAACTGGTGCTTTAATTGTTCAATTTATTGTTGGTGCAATAGCTGGTATTACTCTTTTTTATAAAACTTTAATAACAAAAATAAAATCATTTTTTGGAGTTAAAAATCATGGAAATGATGATTTTATGGATGAAACAGAAGATAACAAATGAATTCAAAAAGAATAACTTCTTCTTTTAGAGATCCTTCTGGATATGTTTTTCTTGATGAAGATTTAATTAAAAGAGTCATACATCCTATTTATTTTGAGCAATATAATAAGCTTACTGATAAAGGGTTTTATACTGAATTATTTAAAAAAAAATACTTAATCCCTCATTCAGAAATTTCTAAATCTAACAAAGAAATAATTATAAATGCAGAAAAAATTCCTTTTATTAGTTACCCATATGAATGGAGTTTTCTACAATATAAGCATGCTGCATTATTAACTTTAAAAATACAAAAACTTTGCCTAGAAAATAATTTTACATTAAAAGATGCATCAGCGTTTAATATTACTTTTCACAATGGAAAACCAATTTTCATTGATAGCTTATCATTTGATTTCTATCAAGAAAATAAACCTTGGCTTGCATATAAACAATTCATCACTCATTTTTTAGGTCCTTTAGTTTTAAGTCATTACTATGGATTAGATTTTCTAAAAACATTGTCTAGCGAAATTGATGGAATCTCATTAAAAAAACTTTCAAAATTATTGCCCATAAAAAGTTATTGTAGTCCTACAATTTTAACAAATATTCATTTATTAGCAAAATATGATACAAAATATGCTAAAACAAATAAAGAAGTTAAGAGCGTCACTTCAAAAAAATCTCAATTAAAATTAATAGATTCATTGTACATTTTTATACAAAACTTAAAACAAAAGAATCATACAGAGTGGGATAATTATTATAATCAAACTAATTATAATCAAACTTCTTATCAAAAGAAAAAGGATTTAACATATGAGTGGTTACAATCAATAAATGGTAAAAAAATTATTGATATTGGAGGGAATGATGGCACTTTTTCTAGAGAACTCTTAAATGATTTGGATTTTGCAATTGTCCCAGATATTGACCCAAATGCTGTTGAACAAAACTATAAAAAAATACTTAAAAATAAAGAGAAAAAAAATATTCCACTTGTTATTGATATTTTAAACCCTTCTTCTAACTATGGATTTAATAATCAAGAACGTTTTTCATTTATTAAACGAATAAAAACAACAAAATTAGACGGATGCTTGGCATTAGCAGTAATACATCATATTAGTCTTTCTGGGAATATTCCATTTCAAATGTCAGCTTCTTTTTTTGCAGAATTAGCGCCAGAATTACTTCTTGAATTTCCTACAAGAGAAGATTCATGGGTAAAGTTTCTTTTAGAAAGTAAAAGAGGTTTTAAAGAACATTTTCATTTTTATAATGAAACTAATTTTGAAAAAGAATATACAATTTATTTTGACATTATAAGAAAAGAATCGATTACTGAATCAAATAGAATTTTATATTTTTTAAAACGTAAAACATTTACTTTCAATGAGTTTGAAATCTAAATTTAGTGATTTTATACAAAATAAGAAAGAATATCCTCTTTTTGGAGGGATAATTATTGGTCTTTATGCTTTCTTGTTTTATTATTCAAATAATTTTGAAAATGCAAATTCCATTTCTCAACTTTTGTTTTTCATTGGATACTATATTTTAATTCCATCAATACTTTGCTTCTTTATTGATAAAATAATAATTAAAACAAGGTTTAGAAATAAAAGAAGACAAATTTTATTCATTATATTATCTTCATCCTTTACATTTTATATTGGACAGAACATCAACTTTCATCATACCTTTTATAAGATATTTCTAATTTTATTTGGATTAATAGTTCTTATTTCGTATAAAATAAATAATTATAAAATCATGCTTGTTATTGTCTCAATCATGTCATTAATCCCTTTATTTAAGATAGGAATAATCTTTTCTGAACTTTTTAATAACAATAATAACTGGACTATCCAACCAGATGAAATTGAAAAATGTCAATTTAAAAAGAGACCTAACATTTATTATATACAAATGGATGGATATACAAATCAATACAATTTAAGAAATCAAATCTATGATATAGACAATTCAGAATTTGATTCTTGGTTATCTGTAAATAATTTCACACACTATGAAAAATTTAGAAGCAATTATAGTACTACTCTAAAATCTAATTCTTCTTCTTTCATGATGAAACATCATTACTCAAAAGAGAAAACAGGATTTAAGAATGCAAGAGATTATATATTAGGAAATAATCCTACTTTAAACATATTTAAACAGAATAATTATAAAACCTTATTTATAACAGAAAGGCCTTATCTTTTATCAAATAGACCAAAAATAGAATTTGACTATTGCAATTTTAATTATAATGAAGTTCCGTATATAAGAGATGGATGGGGAATTTATAAAGAAATTTTTCCTGAATTAAAGAATCAAATTTTAAAAAATAAAGAAACTTCAAACTTCTACTTCATAGAAAGCTTTACACCGAGTCATATAGCTGTTCATAAAAACGGAAGTTTAGGGAAAGAAAAAGAAAGAGAAAAATATAAAGAAAAAATTAAATCCGCAAATCAATGGTTGAAAGAAACTATTACATTTATAAATAATAATGATTCCGAAGCAATTATAATAATAGCTGCCGATCATGGTGGATTTGTAGGATTTAATTACACATTAGAATCTATTAAAAAAACAGAAAATAAAATATTGTTAAATTCTATTTTTGGAGCAAAATTAGCTATTAAATGGAATAGTTTCGAAAAATCTCATACTCTATATGACAAAAAACTTAAGACCTCTGTAAATCTATTTCGTACACTATTCTCATATTTAAGCGAAAATAAAAATTTAATTAATAACTATCAAAAAGACGATAGTTATGCTGAATATGATAAAAATGATGATAGTAAAGTATATAAAGCTTTAGAATAGAACTATAAATCAAATCACTTTACAAAGAATACCTGTTAATAAAATCCTACTAATTACTTTCTCATATTCTTTCAAAATAGATAAGAATAAAGCAATCGAATTATTATATCAAAATAAATTGAAAAGCTATTTAAATTTTATTTATCTAATTATGAAAGATAGTTTACTTTACTACTCAAAAAAATTTCATAAATTTCTAAAAGGTACATTCTAGCCTAAGTAATTCTAAAAAAAGAGATTAATATCAATTCTCATTTGAAAAAATCAATATGATTTTAAACAATGGCCTAATTCTTGATAAAGAATAACCTTAAATTTTTTATCATGAAAAAAACAATCCTATATCTATTAATTTCAGTAAACTACTTCAACTTTAGTTTTTCACAAGAAAAGAAAGCTACAAAAGATCTAAAAAAAGATTTAGAAATAATTAGAGATATAACATTACAACTATCTACTAAATTAACTAAAGAAGATAAAATAAATTTAAACAACTTCTTTGAAGTTAAAGCATCAGAATTAAAAAAAGACTCATTAACCATTATAGATTTTTTTAATTTCATTTTTGATTCTAAAATCAATTCAAAATTTGATGAACATGCAGCATTCAATATTCCTGAAGATGTAATGATGCCATTTTTAAAGAACAATACTGTTTTTCCTATTCCTATAAAAGTAATAAATAAGAAACTAATTGTCAATTCTAAAAAAACAAGCATACCATATGGTAGTATTATAGAAAGCATTAATGATGTTAACATTTCAGATTTATATAAAAAATTAATGAGAGAAGGTGAACACGAAACATACGATTACAAAATGTTTGAAAGCCAATTTTCTTTAGTCTATTTATTACGAATTGGAAACCCAAATCAATTTAAAATTACTTATAGAAAATCATTGAATGATTCACAAATTTTAAAAACAACAATTGATGGAATTAAAATTGAAGATTACTTAAATGTTATGAATAATGAGAGAATTTATCCTTTACATAGAAAAGAACTAAGAAATCAAATCAACACTAATTATTTTACAGATTCAAATACATATTATCTACAATTCAATTCGTTTAACTGGATAGAAAGTGAAACAGAAAACTCTTATCTTGAATTTAATAAACTTTTAGATTCAACCTTTAATGATATAAAACATAAAAAAACGGAAAATTTAATTATAGATTTAAGATTCAATTCTGGCGGAAACATAGAAATACCTGCTTTATTATATTCTTATATTGCTAAATCTCCATTTATTGATAACGTAATAGGTAAAATTAATCATTTTAATTTCCCACATACTGAGCATATTATAGCAGCTAGTGAAGTAGTAATAGATGAAAACAATACATTACCTGGCTTTATTGAATATATAAAACAAGGAGCAGAAAAAATTGGAGATCAATACATCATAAAGTATATTGATAATAAAACTATAAACCCTAAAGAAAATGCTTTTAAAGGAAACGTTTATTTGTTAATAGGTGGAAATACAATATCTGCTTCAGCTTACTTTTCTTCTCAATTTAAATTAAATCAAAGAGGTGAAATTATTGGAGAACAAATAGGCGGTTCTCATCATGAAATAACAGCAGGTTACTCTCTTGAATATAAATTACCTACTTCAAATTTAACAATGACAATTCCTATACTTGTTTTATCGCTTTCAGACGAAGTTTACAAAAAAGTTCCTGAAAAAAAAATCACTCCTAATGTTACACTATCTGAAAAAACGCGATACAATTATTTTATAAAAGAAGAAGACCCTGAAATAATGGAAACATTAAAAATCATAAACAAAAAATAATTGTGTTTCAAATATGACACAAAAAAACATCGATTATAAAACGTTTTATAATCGATGTTTTTTGTCTTTTATATTATTCCTCAGTAAAAGTTTGTGCTTTAGAATACACTCTCCATTTTTCTATACATTCTTGCATATCAGTAGGAACTTCGGTATCAAAACGCATAAACTCTTTAGTTACAGGATGCTCAAACCCTAATGTCTTAGCATGTAATGCCTGCCTAGGTAACACTTTAAAACAATTATCCACAAACTGCTTATATTTTGTAAAAGTTGTTCCTTTTAAAATTAAATTACCGCCATAACGCTCATCATTAAACAAAGTATGGCCAATATATTTCATATGCACTCTTATTTGATGTGTTCTACCTGTTTCTAACTTACAAGAAACAACCGTAACATACCCTAAACGTTCTAAAACTTTATAATGCGTAACTGCTGGTTTTCCTTGTTCTCCATCAGGATAAACCGTCATTTGCATTCTATTTGTTGGATGTCTATCAATATTTCCTTCTATAGTCCCTTCTTCTTCCTTAATATCTCCCCAAACAATTCCTACATATTCTCTTTCTGATGTTTTAGCAGCAAACTGTTTCGATAAATAATCCATTGCAAGCTCAGTTTTAGCAACTACTAACAACCCTGAAGTATCTTTGTCAATTCTATGAACTAAACCAGGACGCTCAGAACTATTCATTGGTAAATTATCAAAATGATAAGCTAATGCATTTACTAAAGTTCCAGAATAATTACCATGACCTGGATGAACTACCATTCCTGCTGGTTTATTTACTACAATGAGTTGGTCGTCTTCATAAATAATATCTAAAGGTATATTTTCACCTACTAATAAATGTTCATAAGGTGGATGTTCTAACATTACAGTCACTACATCATCTGGCTTTACCTTATAATTTGATTTTACAACATTATCATTTACAAAAATATTTCCCGAATCGGCTGCTTTCTGAATTTTACTTCGTGTTGAATTTTCAATTAAATTCATTAAAAATTTATCAATACGCAAAGCTTGTTGTCCTTTTGACACCTCAAAACGATAATGCTCATGCAAATCGTCATCAATTTCCTCTACATTTTTATCACTCATAATCTTTTATTATATTGAATCGTTTTCTATAGATGGCATTTCTCCTAAATTTGTTCCATCAAAAACATCTTTTCCATCTCCTAAAACAAAATTAACCGTAGAATTCTTCTTTATCTTATCTCCTGCATTAAGATTTTTTCCTCCAGAAGAAATACTCAAAACAACATCTTTTGCAATATAATTTCGATACGTAACTCTTCCTTCTTTTAATCCTAATGACTTCAAATTAGCACTAATTTGACGATATGTTTTATCTTTAAATGGAGGCAATATAACTTCTGTAAAACCTCCAGAATTTATTTTAACATATATTTTTCTTCCATTTTTAACTGTTGTTGCCGCTCTAGGATCTTGTTCCACTACGGAATAAGGAGGCATATCTTTTCTATAATCTACTGTATCTAAAAGCAATAATTCTAGCCCTAATTCTTTTAATTTTTCATCTGCAATTGTAATTTGCATCTTAGACAAATCTGGAACTGTAATCTCTTCACCATGATTCGTTTTAAAATCTAAAAATTGTATTAATAAAAAACCTAATACAATTACTATAGTAAAAGCTATAGCTAATTGTATAAAAAACGATTTGCTCTTTAAAAAATGTATAACACTCATAATTTATAGTTATTTCAGCAAATATAAGAAATCGAAAAGATTTTTAGTTTGAATAAATAATGTAATTTTGTGGTCATACGATTAAAAATTATAAGAATGAAAAACGTTGCAATTATAATGGGTGGCTATTCAAGCGAATATAAAATCTCATTAACAAGCGGTGGTGTTGTATATAATAATTTGAACAAAGAAAAATATAATGCATTCCCAATACATATCTTAAAAGAAAAATGGGTTTGTGTAAAAGAAAATATTGAATATCCTATTGATAAAAACGACTTTACTACTACAATTAATGGTGAAAAAATATTTTTTGATGTGGTTTTTAATGCGATTCATGGTACACCAGGTGAAGATGGATTAATGCAAGCCTATTTTGAGTTATTAAAAATGCCTCATACATCTTGCGATTATTATCAAGCAGCTCTAACCTTTAACAAACGTGATTTATTATCTGTTTTAAAACCATACGGAATAAAAACAGCTACTTCGCATTATTTAAATTTAGGTGATGAAATAAATGTTGATGAAATTTTAAAAACCATTGGATTACCTTGCTTTATTAAACCAAATAAATCAGGATCAAGTTTTGGAATTTCAAAAGTAAAAACAATTGAAGAATTTTTACCTGCAATTGAAATAGCCTACAAAGAAGATAATGAAATTATTATAGAAAGTTTTTTAGATGGTACTGAAGTTTCTGTAGGTGTTATCAAGTACAAAGGAGAGACCAAAGTATTACCTATAACCGAAATTGTATCTGACAACGATTTCTTTGATTATGAAGCCAAATATTTAGGGCAATCACAAGAAATTACTCCTGCAAGAATTTCTGACGAATTGAAACATAAAATAGAAACTGTTGCAAAAAAAGCGTATGAAGTTCTAAAAATGAAAGGCTTTTCTCGTAGTGAATTTATCATTGTTAACAATGAACCTCACATGCTAGAAATGAATACTGTTCCTGGACTAACTAATGAAAGTATTTTACCTCAACAAGCTAATGAAGCTGGAATTTCATTAGCCCAACTTTTTGAAAATGCTATTGAAGAAGCCTTAAAAAATTAATTAAAATGCTGAAAAATCTAATCCTTTTCTTTTTTATTACTGTACAGTTTACCTTTGCACAGGAAAAAACAATTCCACAAAACCAAATAACAGCTATAAAAGACGCTTACAACTGGACAGAAGAAGAATATATTATTATCAACTATCGTTTTCCTAAAGATTATTGTTCTTATGAAAATTATGGTGAATTAGAAAAGAGTTATACTTGGTTAACAAATAAAGTATACACTAAAGTAAATCCAGAAAACCATCGAAACATTTTTGTATATGCTGATAAATTAGCCGCGAAAAAAATACTTGATAACAAAACACATTATGATGATATAGGTTTTTATTTCTTAAAAAACTTCTTTGACAAAAAAGGAAATTGTTACGGTGTTTTAATCATTAATAAAAATGGACAATACAAATACATTTTAGGTGAATATTCATATATAGATATTCAAAACATAACCGACTCTTTAAAATAATTTTATCATGAGAAAAGCTATTTTCCCTGGATCTTTTGACCCTATAACTAACGGACATTTTGATATTATTAAACGTGGTGTTTCACTATTTGACGAAATAATTGTTGCAATAGGTGTAAATGCTGAAAAAAAATACATGTTTTCACTTGAAGAACGCAAACACTTTATAGAAGAAGCCTTTAAAGACGAACCCAAAGTAAGAGTAATTACTTATCAAGGACTTACTATAGATTTGTGCAAAAAAGAAAATGCCGAATTTATTTTAAGAGGACTTCGAAATCCAGCCGATTTTGAATTTGAAAAAGCAATTGCACATACTAATAGAAGTTTATCGAAAATTGAAACCGTTTTCCTTTTAACGGCTGCTCGCACTTCTTATATTTCATCTAGTATTGTGAGAGATGTTCTGAGAAACGGTGGAGATATAACCAAACTAGTTCCTCAATCGGTAATTGTTAAAAAGTAAATATGTATATTAGAAAAGTTGTTTTAGCATTATTATTTTTATTAAGTATTATAAGCTGTGATAAATCGAATAAAATAAAAAATGCAGATTATCTAACTTTAGATGAGCAAAAGGCATTAGATAATACCGATACTATAAATACAATTGCAACAAGTAGAAATCTAACAACTACATCAAATAAAGTAATTCTTACTGGATTAGACAGTATTCGTTTAATTTCTATATATAAAATTAAACCCGAAGCAGACAAAAATATAAATTACTACGAAGATAGTAGTTACTATAACTATAGAGATGATGATGAAAACTATAAATATTTTATGCCTGGAATGGATGTTATAAATGGATATAATTTAATAAACATTGCTCATTATAATTTAGCTAATGAAAAAAGCAGCTTTCTATTCAAAAAACCTGTCTTAATAAAAACAGTCTATTATCCTGGTGTTAGAAAAGATTCTTTAAAAAACAAACCCATTCATCGTGATTATTTCATGGTTTCAGTTTATGATGAAGACACAAATAACGATACATTAATCAATAAAAAAGACTTACGAAAATTATATCACTTTGATAAATTAAATACTAAAAAAACTCAATTAATTCCTTCTGATTATGGCGTCATTAAATCTACTTATGATTATAAAAATGATATCATGTACATTTATGCCAAACAAGACACTAATAAAAACGGAACAGGAGATAAAAATGAAGCTATGCATATTTTTTGGATAAATCTAAACGATCCAAAAGAGGCAAAAAAAATATTATAGAAACTTAGTGCGTAAATTTCACATTTAAATATCAGAATAGCTTTGTCAAAAATTAAAATTTTAACAAAGCCATTAATATTATTACAGCTCAATTATGTATTTGATATACTACTAATTAGATTTTACACAAATAAAACAACTAGTATTAAAAAGAACAGCTAGTTTGTCTATATCTATAATTAGCCAAAGTACTATAAGTATCTGTATAGTTATTATCATATTGTGTATAATTTGAAACATAATCATAATAATACACGCTAGAATTTTGATAACTTGTTGTAGCAACAGTACCTCCGTTATATTTCATTTTATTCAACCAAGTTGTAATGGTTACAGGTTGATTAAATAAAGAAGGGTCAATTACATTCCAAACACCATTAACAGAAATTAAAGGAGCTACATGATACCTCCATGCAATACCACATACTCCAGTAGACGAAGTATTTACTTTTAAATTTCCATAAGCAAAAATCTTATAACAATCTTTACTAGCATAATTCATGTGTTGTCTCATCATGTGGGCTCTTGCATAACAACCATCATTTGCATATTGAAATGGAATACACAAATTTTGATTGTTTATAGCACAACTTTTATTTTTCATAGCATTAAAAAAGTTGACTGCTTCAGTTGTTGTGAAATCAAAACTAGAAGCTTTTTGAGTTGAAACCTTCCTATTTAAATCCTCAATAGTTTTAAATGGTGTTTCATCATATTTCACATTTAAATTCCAATTCTTTTCTTCACTATTTGAAATTTTAACTACAGAAATTATTCTTTCTGGCTCATTTTCATCAAAATAAATTTTAATTGGAGTTCCGTTTGAAATACTTTCTTTAATATCATTAAGATATGGGCTATCATTTTCTACATAAGAAGCACCCGCTTTTATTCCACAATAAAAAAAAGTTTTGGAAGTTGAAACTTCACAATCGTCACACTTTTTGATTAGACCTATTATATAATCATCAGAAGTTTGTGGATTTACTTCTTGAGGATTCTTTTCCTGTTCATTGTTACAGGATCCTAGTACAATTGCCAAACCTAATAGTAAGGTTAGCTTTAAAAGATTTTTTTTCATATTATCTATTTGTTTGTTTATTATAACGCAATGTACCAAACAAAACCAATAGTTAAGTGGCAGGTTTTCTGTAATTTATTCAAAAAATAAAATTTTATAACAATCATACCTTATTTTGTTTAATTTATTGGAATTTTAGAAAAAATTAAACTATGAAATCAATAAAGAGAATTGTTTTTATCCCATTTTAAACATCAATCTATTAGTTGTTTCCTTATTTTTTTAAATGGAATATACTTATCAACTAAAAATTAACCTCTTAAAATATAAAGAACTAAAAACACATTAAAACACTATGCTGCTCCTTAAATTTGAAAACCTTACCTTTGCCGCTTAATTTTTTCAAAGCTCAAATTCTAATGCAAAAAGTACTCAATCTATTCGATTTTAAACAAAAAGTAGATTACAGAACCGAAATTTTAGCCGGATTAACAGTGGCTATGACTATGATTCCCGAATCATTATCTTTTGCTATCCTAGCAGGCTTCCCTCCTCTTGTAGGATTATATGGTGCTTTTATCATGGGATTAATCACTGCTGTTTTAGGTGGACGTCCTGGATTAATTTCTGGTGGTGCTGGTGCTACAGTTATTGTTTTAATTGCTTTAATGAAATCCAATGGTTTAGAATATGTTTTTGCTGCGGTAGCCATGGCTGGAATCATCCAAATTATAGTTGGTTTACTAAAACTTGGTAAGTTTATCCGATTAGTACCACAACCCGTAATGTTTGGATTTGTTAATGGATTAGCCGTTATCATTTTTATGTCTCAATTGGAACAATTCAAAACAGTTATCAATGGAAATAAAGAATGGTTAACAGGTTCTCCTCTCTTTATTATGGCAGGATTAGTAGCTCTAACAATTGCCATAATTTTAATTTTACCAAAATTTACAAAAGCTATTCCAGCTTCTTTAGTCGCTATTATAGTGGTTTTTGCAGTAGTACTAGTTTTTAATATTGATACAAAACAAGTTATAGATATTGCCTCTGTAAGTGGAAGCTTACCTCCTTTTCATATTCCTGAAATTCCATTTACATTAGAAACATTAAAGATTATATTACCTTATGGATTAATCATGGCGGCAGTTGGTTTAACAGAAGGCTTATTAACCTTAAATTTAGTCGATGAAATCACTGGAACAAAAGGAAATAGCAACCGTGAATGTTTAGCGCAAGGAACCGCTAATATTGCCAATGGTTTTTTCTTTGGAATGGGTGGTTGTCCTATGATTGCCCAAACTTTAGTCAACTTATCATCAGGATCAAGAGCTAGATTATCAGGAATAGTAGCGGCTTTAACCATTTTAGTAATTATCCTAGTAGGTGCACCTGTAATTGAATTATTACCTATGGCTGCTTTAACAGGCGTTATGATTATGGTTGCCATTGGAACTTTTGAATGGGCTAGTTTTAAAGCCTTTACCAAAATGCCAAAACATGATATCTTCGTAATGCTTGTAGTAACATTAATTACTGTTTTTTTACACAATTTAGCTTTAGCCGTTTTAATTGGAGTAATAATTTCAGCTTTAGTATTTGCTTGGGAAAGTGCGAAACGCATTCGTGCTAGAAAATATATCGATGAAAATGGAGTCAAACACTATGAATTATACGGACCTTTATTTTTTGGTTCGACAACCGCTTTTTCAGAAAAATTTGATGTACAAAACGATCCAAGTGAAGTAATTATCGATTTTGCAGAAAGTAGAATTACAGATATGAGTGCCATTGATGCAGTTAACAAAATTACAGAACGCTATGCTGCTGTTGGTAAAAAAGTACATCTAAAACACTTAAGTAATGACTGCGTAGAATTACTTAAAAATGCAGAAGCCATTATCGATGTAAATATTATGGAAGATCCTACTTATAAGGTAGTTCCTGGAAAATAGTATAAAGAATATTAAACAATTCCAAATCAAATATTTGAAAGCTTAATATTATATAACTCATTTCTTAAACCTTGTTAAAAAGTTAAAAGTATTCTAAAAAATTAAACTCCAAAAACAAGTTTGCTTTGTATCAAATTAAACAAACTTAAAAAATTATGAAAAAATTACTTTTAGTAGCTGTAATTGCAGTATTTGGATTAACAACTATCAATGCTCAAAATATCAAATTTAATATTAAATGAGGTCTTAATTTTACAAATATTAGTGGAGAATACTAATAGATTAGAACTTGTTCAGCTTTAAATTTTGGAATCATGAGTGAAATTTCTATTACAGACAAATTTTGTTTTCAAACTGAAATTTTATATTCTAGACAAGGATATAGTTTTAAAAAAGGTTGACTTTGGTGTTAATGCTTGGAATAGGATATAAACTAGAGAACGGACTTTATCTTTTAAAATTTTATTCTAAATTTACGCAACAACTGCAAACAGTCTAATATTTTTACAATTTGAAAACAACTTATGATTAAATATTTGACATTCGGAGTATCAGTATCATTTATCTCTTGGATAATTGGAATGATTTTTAATGGTATTATAATGAAAACTGAATACTACAAAAAAATATCAAACCTAAATTTTATTGAGAATAAAAATATTGGGATTGAATACTTTAAATGGATTGTAAAAAATACCTTTTTCAAATTCTTCAATCAAAAAATTAAGTTGACTAATAAAACCGAATTGGTTGAAATACGAAAAGAGATGACAATTGCTGAAATAAGTCATCTAATTGGATTTATATTTGTAACTGTTATTGCCATATATAAAAGTATTTCTCACAACTATTTATTTGGATTAACAATAATGTTTGTAAATATTTTAATGAATTTATATCCTTCATTATTGCAACAAGAGAACAAAAGACGAATTGACAAACTTATCAAAAGGAAAAAAAATACTATACTACATTTAAGAGATGAAACCCCAAATTAATCACTTAATAAATACAATCTATTTAAAGTTAAGTGAATCAACCTTACAGAAAGGGTTATACAACTCTGAATCAACCAAATAAATATTCTGAATTTTGTCTAAACTTTAAAAGAAATATTATGGCAACGTCAGAAACAAAAAGCAACAATGTACTTGAACAGTTCTTAAATGATTTTTTAGATTTAACATCTGGTTATACTAAAAAAGCAATTGATTATGCAAATGATGAAGATGAAAAAGCTGTTATTAGAGCATTCTCTCCTACTTTAATTAGTCAAGTAACCGAACTAAATAAGTATGTAAAAGAGAGTGTTGAGCAATCTTCAAGACAACAAATTAAAGAAGTAAATCAAATTATAAATATTACTTCTGGAATCTCTCTTGTACAAAATGCGAAAGGAATTTTCCCTAGTTTAGGATCACTTTTTGGAAAATTAGGACTTTCAAGAATTGTAAAAGAGATTAAAAAAATATTTCGAATGATTTTAGAAGCATTAGGAATAAAACTACCTAAATGGTTAGATGCATTATTAAATATTATTGATGAAATTTTTGATGCAATAGGCTCTGCTGGTTCTGCAAAATTAGCAACTACTTTTTCAATTCAAGAACAAAACTATTTAGCAGAATTAACACAATTAGCTAAACTTCAACAAGCAAATCAATTTAGATTTCTAGAAAATGATGAAGATGAAATATAATGCTATTAACGGTTTATAAAAACAGAAACGATTTAGATATTTATTTTAAGTCGTTTTCTTAATTTTGTAAATTGATAAACAAAATAATAGCTTATACCAATTATAAACTATTACAAATTATTGAATATTAATTACTTTTTGTCAATCACTTAAAAATATTTAAAACAACAATGATTAAGACATTTCGCTTTACAACTTTACTAATTCTATATCTCTCTTGTCAGACTTTTGCTCAAACAATAGAACCATTACGACAAAAAATACAAAAAATAGTTGCAACAAAAAATGCCACTATTGGAATTTCAATAATTGGAAATAATGCAAAAGATACTTTATCTATTAATGGAGACAAACACCTGCCAATGCAAAGTGTATATAAATTTCCTATTGCTCTAGCTGTACTTTCAGAAGTTGACAAAGGAAAATTATCTTTAAATCAAAAAATAAATATTACAAAAGAAGATTTACATCAAAATACATGGAGTCCTATTCGAGAAAAATATCCTAATGGAACAACATTATCGTTATCTGAGGTTATTAAATACACAGTATCTGACAGTGACAATATTGGTTGCGATATATTATTAAAACTCTTGGGAGGAACAAAAAAAGTTGAAGACTATTTCTACTCAATAAATTTTAAAAATATTTCAATAAAAGCAACAGAAGAAGAAATGCACAAAGAATGGAATGTGCAATTTCAAAACTGGATAACACCTAAAGCCGCAAGTGAGTTATTAGAATTATTTTATTATAACAAGAAAAAATTACTTTCTAAAGAAAGCCATAATTTTATTTGGAAAGTGATGTCAGAAACTTGGACAGGAAATAAAAGATTGAAAGGAAAATTGCCAATAGGAACAATTGTTGCTCACAAAACGGGAACTTCAGATACAAACAGTGAAGGATTAACTCCAGCAGTAAATGACATTGGTATTGTATTTACAAAAAATGGACACTTTTTTATTAACATTTTTGTAACAAACTCAAAAGAAAGTACAGAAACAAACGAAAAAATAATTGCTGATATTGCAAAACTAACTTGGGATTATTTCGAAGCAAAAAACAAATAAAATTACCATTTATAGACACTTTTATTCATTCATATAACAAAACACATTACTATTATAATCATAAAAAATAACTCCTTCTCTATTTAAAAATAAGCTTAATCAGTTCTGATATTTTTCTAAAAGATAGTTTTATATTTGTAATACTTTATGTATAAATTATAACACAACAGTGAATTAATTATTACAAACTAATAGTTAATAAAAATTAAAACTTTGGATAATAAAATTAAATTAGAAAAATTCAATGAAAAAGATTTTCTTTATTTTTTTCAATTGGTTAACAATGAAAAAGTAATGGAAATGATTACTGAACGAGCAATTGAAGTAGATGAAGCAAAAATTGATTTTGAGAAGTTAATTAAAAAAAATAAAATTAATGAACATTTTGGAAGTTTTAAAGTATTCAACGCTGAAACTAACGAATTTATCGGATTAGCAAAACTTGAAATTAAAGAAAAGAATAGTCCAGAAGTTGAACTTGGCTATATGATTCTTCCTAAATATTGGGGAAAAGGAATTGGAAATAAAATTGGAGAACAATTAATAAAAATTGGGAGAAATCAAGAATCAATTCAACGAATTTTTGCAATTATAGATCCTAAAAATTTAGCATCAAGAAAAATATTAACAAACAATGGATTTACATCAAAAGAATTTAAAGATTTTGATGGGCTTCCTGGTGAAATTCTAGAACTAACACTATAAAAAGTTAAACTATTTCAATAAAAATTGAATCTATTCTAATTCTATGGAAAGCAAAAAATATAAATACCATTTTCGTCCCGAATATAATTCTAAAAATTTATTAATTGCTTTTATTAGTGGCGTTGAGAATGAAAATTTTATATCTGATTTATTTAATTCAATTATAGAAATAAATCCAAAAATTACAGAAATTAGCGATCTTTGGATGAATGATGAATATTTATTTGAAATTGATTCAGATATGGGAACATTTTTATATTCAAAAGACATTTGGGACTTAGCTTTCTTAATGTCTAAAGATAATCAAGAATGTTTACACAAAATAAACTCTATTCTATCAAAAGATAAAAAATTTGAAAAAGTCGAAGTGAATTTTAATACTTACAAATCCTAACCTACTATACTTTAAGTAACATCCAAAATATGAAACTGATAATGAACGAAAACAAACTTGGGAAGAAGCTTTATTTACATTTGATAAAATGAAAGAAACTTATTTAAAATATGATTATAAAATGATTGAAGTTTTAAAAGACAGCATTGAAAACAGAAAGAACTTTATACTCGATATAATAAAAAATAAATCATCATTTTAATATCAATAGTAAAATCATCTCTCAAAAATAATTAGCTTATCCTTTACCTCTACACTTTTAAATTGTAGCTTTTCCTGTATCCAATCTAATGTTTTTTCTTGATAAATAAAAACATGAGTTAAATCATTTTTGTAATACCAATTTTCAAAAGGTATTTGATTTTTAAAAAGTTCTGTTTTACAATACAATTTCCCATTAGGTAAAAGCATAGAATGTAGTAATGCAAATTCTTTTAAAGGTTCATGAAAATGTTCCATCACTTCACAGCAAGAAATATAATTATATTTTTGAATTAATCGTTCTGGTACATTTTCAAAAAATATATCATAATTCTCAACTTGATATTCTTTTTCTTTTAGCATTTTAGAAATGACTGGTCCTGTTCCTGAGCCAAAGTCTAGTCCTTTGTCTTCTGGAGAAAAATCGCTAAGAATTTGATTCACTATTGGAGCAACAAAGTTTTGGTAACCAATATCATTCACATCATTATTATGTTGTTCGTAATGATTCTTTTCTGTAAAAGCATCATAAAAAGTATGCTTAGGTCTAAAAATACCTTGACAAGTATCACATCTGTGAAATAAATGATGTGGTTTTTCGCAAAAAACCGTTGCAGTTGAATTACATAATAAACACTTTTCTTTTTGCATATTTTATTGAACCTATTTATCGTTCTTATGCGAATGTATTAAAAAAATATAACTTTAAATTCAGACATAAACGGTATGGCTTTATATGTTGTTTTTTTAATATATTTACCTATAATTGAAATACTAGTCATGAAACAAAGCTTAAGCTATTATATTACTTTGCTAGTTATAAAACTAAAAGGTATTAAAAAAAAATTTAGTCAAGACCCAATTGATTATAAACAAATAAGAAAAGAAGATATTCACCATCCTAAAGAGGCTTTTTTTAGAAAAAGTAATGTAGCACGTTTTTCCATTTTAAAAACCCAAATCACCGAAATACAACAAAATGAAACTAGTACTAAACTGCTTCTATTTATTCATGGAGGTGCTTTTATTTCAGGTCCTGCAAAACATCATTGGGACACTATTAAAGAAATAGTAAAACAAACCAATCACAACGTTTGGATGTGTGATTACCCAAAAGCCCCTGAAAACAAGATTCAAGAAATATCAGAAAATATAGATTTAGTATACAAAACTGCACTAGAAAAGTATTCCTCAAAACAAATTACACTTATAGGTGATTCTGTAGGAGGAACTTTGGTTACCGCTTTAATTCAAAGATTAATTGAGAAGAATAGCGAATTACCCAATAAGATTATACTCGTTTCACCTGTAATGGATGCAACTATGTCACATCCGCAAATAGACAAAATAGAAGCCATTGATCCTATGTTGTCTAAAAAGGGTGTCCTAAGTGCTAAAAAAATGTGTGCTACAAATAATGACTTAAACAATGTAATGTTATCTCCTATAAATGGTAGTTTTAACGGATTTCCAAACACTATTTTATTTTTAGCTAAAAATGACATTACGTATCCTGACCAAAAAATAGTCGTTCAGAAATTAACTGAAGCCCAAAATACTATTGAAGTTATTGAAGGAAAAAATATGCCTCACATTTGGCCTTATCTACCGGTTATGAAAGAGGCAAAAACAGCTTTAAAACAAATTATAGCGCAATTGAATGATTAAACTCTTCAAAATTTCATTAATACGATTTATTTCTCTCACTAAATATTACAAGTATTCGATAAGGTATTTCGATGAATAAAAAAAATAGGTTTAAAACAAAAGGAATAATTATTACAGTTTTTAAAACTGACTCGTTACAATTCGCTAAATTCAGTATTCTATACAAATTCTGATTAAAATATAATATTGGATTATTGAAATAAGTAATATTACTTTCTAATTGAAAAAACTGAAGCCAAAATAAAGTATTTAAAAGAACTAACAGTACTAAAGTAAATTTATTATGAACTACAAAGCAAAGCAATAATAAATAAAGAAATACATTTCTAAAAGAAATTAAACACTGAAAGTTACTTTCATTTAAACATAATCCAAAATTTACTAATAAGGATATAACAATTGAAATAATTGCAAAATATTTTATAAAAACTGAAAAATGTCTCATTTAAAACAAATTAAAGCGCAATTGAATGACTAGAAAAACTTTAAGTTTACTGAATTTTAACCAGTAAGGAATTAAGAAAATTAAGACTTAATGAAACTTAATCTCTTAATGGTTCAAAAAGAAAAAAAATTAATTATCTCCTATTATTCTCTTTTCTAGAAGTAAATTTCGGATGTGTTTCCACATCTTCCTCTTCTTTTTTCATCACTTGTCTTGCAACTTCAATTTTATACTTTTTCCCTTTCATTTTCTCGTCCTTAATTTTGGTAAGTAACTCTTTTACTTTCGTATAACGAACAGCTACAAACGAAATAAAATCTTTCACTTCAATTAAACCAATATCGTCTTTTTCTAGTTCTCCTTTTTGAGAAAGAAAACCAACAATATCAAACTTATTCAACTTATTCTTTTTCCCTCCACTAATATAAAGGGTTTGAAAAATAGGAGCTTTAGGTAACGATTTCGCATTAGAAACATCTAATCTTCGTTTCCCATAATCAAAATAGTCTGTTTTTTTCTCCGTTTCATGAATAATTACATAAGCCGTTCCTGTTGCAAGCATACGAGCTGTACGACCGTTTCTATGCGTAAACTCATCTTCTTTGGAAGGCAAATGATAATGAATTACATGTTTCATTTCTGGTATATCCAAACCACGTGCACCTAAATCGGTTGTAATTAAAAACGAAACACTTCCGTTTCTAAATTGTATTAAAGCACGTTCACGTTCGTCTTGATCTAAACCACCATGATAAAAAGTGGAAAGTACTCCTTTTGAAAGCAACATATCGTAAATACGTTCTACCGCTTCTCGATGATTACAAAAAATAATAGCCGATTCTGAATTTAACGAGCAAATCAATTGAAAAAGCGATTCCAATTTATCTTTTGATTTCGAAAAAACAATACGAGTGTCTAAATTTACATTTTGTTTATCCTCTTCAATAAAATCAAGAATAGTTGGGTTAACCACTTTTGTATATTTTGGTATCTCAACTCCGGAAGTAGCCGAAACCAAAACACGTTTATTTAATTTGGTTAGTTTTCCAATGATATAAGACATTTCTTCATGAAAACCTAGTTGTAAAGATTTATCAAATTCGTCTAAAACTAATGTCTTTACATTTTCAGTCTGAAAACTTCCTCTATCCAAGTGATCAGCAATTCTTCCTGGTGTTCCAATTAATAATGCAGGTGGATTACTTAAATTATTAATCTCGGTATCAATTGAATGACCACCATAACACATATTTACTTTATAATGAGTTCCCATTTTTTTCCAAACTTGTTCAATTTGCAAACCTAATTCACGAGAAGGAACTAAAATTACAGTTTGTACACCTTTTATTTCTTCTTCCAACATTTGGAAAATAGGCAATAAAAAAGCTAATGTTTTGCCTGAACCAGTTGGAGAAAGTAATAAAACATTCGCATCATTTAAAATAGCATTTTGAGCTACTTCTTGCATTTCGTTTAGTCTTTGAAGGTCTAAATTCAAAAGAACATTATTGGAAAGTGGATTTCTATTCATCTGGCAAAGATAGGCTTTGATTTACGATTTCCGAATTTTGATATTCAATTAATTGAAGAATGTATTTTTTCCTTACATTTGAGAAAATAATCACAGTGAAAAAGTTTCTTTATCAATATTTTTTATGCCCAAAATGATTCTATTATTGTTTCATGGCTAAATAAAAATGTAACCGTTTTTGAATATACTCAATCAAAAATAATATTTAATTCAAATTTAACACAAACATTTAATGATAAAAGAATCTTTGACCTTGTATAAAATGATCTTATTCTTGAAAGCTTTAGCAAGCTTTATACCATGGATAAAAAAATGTAACACTATTTTTCATCTTTAATTAATCAAGTACTAATTTTATACAAAAATCAGTACTTGATAGTATCCCTATAGCCTCCTCAATAATTTAGTTTTAATTTTAAAACATCAATCATTTAATATAATTAAGTTTCATTTTTTTTCATTTTTTTTTATGAAATAATCTAATAGTAATCTATCTTTATAATTAGACTTAAATGTAGGGCAAGCAGGGGTTCCTTCATGCCAAAGTTTAGGGCATCCGCCTCCACATACAGGTAAATGATTACATGTTTTACACCAAGTTTTTCCAGAATCTAAAACATCATCCCAATTACGTAATGTTGCATTTTTATTATAAGTTTCTTCAGTATCAAATAAATTTCCTATTAAACTATCTCCTTTAGCATATTCAGAGTATGGAAACTCCCAGCAAGCATATATATTTCCATAAGCATCCCAAACTTCATCATTTTTATTTTGAACCATACAAACACTATACGATCTTTGAGGTAAAATATTATTAATACGAATCTTATATTCATAACATTTAAATAACCATTCTATTTCTTTCTGTGCAAAGAAATCAAGAGAAAGAGATTCTTTACCAGCATCATTACCTCCAAAATCAGTTATAGGTGCAAAATAAATTGATATTTTATCTTGTAATCCAAGTTCTTTAATCAATTCTATTAAAGGATCAACATATTGATAATTAGTTTTATCAATGTTTACCCTTATAGAAATATTACACTTATAATTTGAATAAGTCTCTGTACTAGTAACATCAACAATATTTTTCATTATAAGATCAAAAGTAGGCTCACCTTTTTTTGTTATTCTTCTTGTATCATGACTTTCAGAAGTACCATCTAATGTGATCTGATAATCTGTTATATTACATTCTCTAACTAATTGTTCAAATAACTTAGGTTTTAGACTAAGACCATTGGTTATCATATTTGAAATATATGTAAAGTTTCTTACTTTACATACTTCAATCATTTTTTTTGATGCTTTTATTATTGAAGAATATCCCATTAATGGTTCTCCTCCATACCATGTAATTGAAAGACCATTGTAAACTTCATTTTTTGAAAACACATTTTCTATTCTTTCAACATATTTATTAATGACATTCTCATTCGCAGTATCTTTAGAATGTGTTTGCCCGCAATAATGACAACCTAATTGACAATTAGCTGTTGGTTGGATAGTCATCGATAGAAAATTAACCTTATCCCTTGCTTCCTTATTTGTACTAATTACATAATTGAATTCATTTTCATCTACAGGTATTATAAATTCTTTTTCAACTAATGTGTTAAAAATTTTTTTATTCATCCCCGAAAAATCATTTGTAATAGCCTTTTGATATAATTCTTCTTCTACTAAAATTGAAGTAGATGAACGAGTAGAGAATATAATACGTTTATTCTTCATATCTACTTCACTTAATTCGTCAGTAGCAATATGGTATTTTGAAAATTTCATTAATCTAATTTAAAGTTTTACAATACAAATTCAGTAAATAAATTTAGAGGAGTAGTTCTAAAACGTCTCCTCTAAAATAAATTAAGGTTCAATAGGGGTCCCTGGATCAGTGATCTCTTTACTACTATAAGTCCCACATGAAGTAAGGTGTGGACACGAACCATTATATGTAGTACATGATTCTAAAACTGAACATGCTCCACCAACTATTGAACGGGCTTGTTGCACTGTGATTACTTCAAAATCTTCATTTTTGAATGATTCTTTTCTAAACTTGTCTTTAAACATAAAATTAAAATTAAATTAATAAACAAATCTAAACAATAAAAATACATTTCTTACTTATATAATATAAGAAATATAAACTTTTTTTAGTTTGACTAAAATAGTTTAATGCAAAAATTAAAATATCGTTTTTTAGTGTAACTTTATTTTTTACTAAAAAGCTAGAAAAATATTAAAAAATAAAACTACATGAAAAAACTACTATTCTTTCTCTTAACCTCATCTTTAATTATAGCACAAAATTTACAAACTCCTTTCGAAAATGGAAATGGAAATCAATCTACTACTTATGAAGATTGTATTGCTTATTATAAGACTTTAGCTAGCCTATTTAATACTATTCAGATAGAAGAAATGGGTTTAACAGACAGTGGAGAACCTTTACATATTGTTACTTTCTCACAAAATACTAGTTTTGATTATTATCAAAATAAAGCTGTTATTTTAATTAATAATGGTATTCATCCTGGTGAACCAGATGGTATTGATGCTACAATGATGTATTTCAGAGATTTAGCAACTGCTAAAATAAAAGTACCTAAAAACACTATTATTGTAACTATTCCTGTTTATAATATTGGAGGAAGTTTGAACCGTAATTCACATTCGAGAGCCAATCAAAATGGACCTGAAGAATATGGATTTAGAGGAAATGCTCGTAACTATGATTTAAATAGAGATTTTATAAAATCAGATTCTAAAAATTCGAGAAGTTTTCAAGAGATTTTTCATTTAGTTAATCCAGATATGTTTATTGACAATCATGTTTCTAATGGTGCTGACTATCAATACACATTTACTTGTATTGCTACTCAGCATGAACGTTTAGGCGGGAAATTGGGAGAATTTTATAAAAATGAAATGCATCCAAGTATCATGAAAGATTTGAAAAAGAAAAAAATAGAAAGTGTTCCTTATGTTAATGTTCATGGTGATAAACCAGATGATGGTTTTGCTCAGTTTATGGACTCTCCACGCTATGCAACAGGCTATACAACTTTGTTTAATTCGCTTGGTTCTGTTCCAGAAACACACATGTTAAAACCGTATAAAGATAGAGTTCATGTTACGTATGAGTATATGGTTAGTACAGTTAATTATGTAGATGCTAATTATCAAAAAATAAAAAAACTAAAATCGGAAAACCTGAAGAACTATAAAGTTGGAATGAAATATCCATTACAATGGGAAATTGATTCTAGCAAAGTTTCTAAGATTGAATTTAAAGGATACAAAGGTGATTATAAACCTAGTGAAATATCAGGTAAAAATCGTTTATATTATGATAAAAAACAGCCTTTTACTAAAAAAATACCTTTTTATAATGATTATAAAGCTACGAAAGAAGTCGTAATTCCTGAATATTATGTGGTTTCAAAATCACAATGGCCCATTTTAGATTTATTAAAATTGAATGCTATAGAAATGAAAGCCCTTTCAAATGATACTATAATAGAAGTAGAAAGCTATAAAATAACGGCTTATGAAACTTCAAGATACTCTTATGAAGGTCACTACGGTCATTATAATACTAAAGTTTCTAAATCTATAGAAAAAATAGCCTTTAGAAAAGGTGATTTTTTAATTAAAACGCAACAAAAAGGAGTTAAATATTTACTTGAAACATTAGAACCTGAAGCGATTGATAGTTATTTCAACTGGAATTTCTTTGACCCTATTTTACAGCAAAAAGAATATTTTTCAGCCTATGTTTTTGAAGATTTAGCGAAAGCTTTTTTAGATAAAAACCCTACTATAAAAGCCGAATTCGACGCTAAAAAACAAACTGACAAGGCTTTTGCTGAAAACGGAACAGCTCAATTAGATTGGGTTTATAAACATTCTCCATATTATGAAAAAGCCCACTTGCAATATCCTGTTTATAGAATAAAATAGTTAAAAATATTATTATAAGCCTCAGATTTTTATACCTGAGGCTTATATAATTTAAAATTTCATTCTTTGAATTCTAACTGCATTTAAAATAGCTAATAAAGCAACACCTACATCCGCAAAAACAGCTTCCCACATAGTTGCTAAACCACCAGCTCCTAAAACTAGAACAATTGCTTTAACTCCAAATGCTAAAATAATATTTTGCCAAACAATTTTTTTAGTTTGTTTTCCTATAGCAATAGCCATTGGTATTTTACTTGGTTTATCATCTTGAATGACTATATCTGCTGTTTCAATTGTAGCATCACTTCCTAATCCTCCCATTGCAATTCCTACATTACTTAAAGCTACTACTGGTGCATCATTTACTCCATCCCCTACAAAAGCTACTGTTTCGTTCTTTGCAATAATTTCTTTAACTTTATTTACTTTATCTTCTGGTAATAAATCTCCAAAGGCATTTTTAATGTTTAATGTTTTGGCTACAAATTGTACAACTGAACTTTTATCGCCACTTAACATAGTTGATTTTATTCCTAATGTCTCAAGCTTATTAATTGTAGATGAAGCATCTTCTTTTATACTATCGGCAATAGTTATATATCCTATAAATTCATTACCATAAGCAATAGCAATAGTGGTATATACAATACTCGCTGGATCAATATCATAAGAAATAGAAAATTTATCCATTAATTTAAAATTACCAACTAATATTTCTTTGTTATTAATAGTTGCTTTTAAACCATGACCTGCGATTTCTTCTACATTTTCAAGTTGTATAGTCGTATCTATTTCTCCAACAAATTCATGAATAGCTGTGGCAACAGGATGTGTACTATGATTTTCTAATGTATTTACTATTTGTAAAATTTCATTTTTATTAGATTCTGATTTTAAAACAACTTCTTGAACTTTAAAAACGCCTTCTGTCATGGTTCCTGTTTTATCCATAACCACATTTTGAATTGTAGCCAAAATGTCTAAGAAGTTGCTTCCTTTCACTAGAATACCGTTTTTACTTGCTGCTCCAATTCCTCCAAAATAACCTAATGGAATACTAATTACCAAAGCACAAGGGCAAGAAATTACTAAAAAGACTAAAGCTCTATATAACCATTGACTAAAGATATAGTCTTGAACAAATAAAATAGGCAACAAGCATATTAAAATGGCTAAAACAACCACAATTGGAGTATAAATTTTAGCAAACTTTCTTATGAATAATTCCGTTGGTGCTTTTCTAGAAGAAGCATCTTGAACCATTTCTAAAATTTTAGATAATTTACTATCTGAATAAGCTGTTGTCACTTTTATTTGAGAAACAGTATTTAGATTTATCATTCCTGCTAATACAATATCTTCTTTCTTTTTAGTATCAGGTTTACTCTCTCCTGTTAAAGCAGCAGTATTAAAGGAAGCTAATTCTGATATTAAAACGCCATCTAATCCTACTTTTTCTCCTGGTTTTAATTGGATGATTTGTCCGATTTTTACAGTTTCTGATTTTACCGTTGTAGTTTTATTGTTTTCATCTAAAATAGTAACCTCATCTGGACGTTGATCTAATAAGCTTTTTATATTTGTTTTAGCTCTAGTAATAGCTAAACTTTGAAATACTTCTCCAACAGTATAAAAAAGCATAACTGCAACCCCTTCAGGATATTCTTCTATTGCAAAAGCTCCAAGTGTTGCAATCGACATTAGAAAAAATTCTGAAAACACATCTCCTTTTTTTATACTAATTAAAGCTTCTTTTAGTACAGGAAATCCAACGGGTAAATAAGCAATACTATACCATAGTATTCTTGTCCAGCCAGAAAACCATGACTGAGGAAAATAATTATCAAAACATATTCCTATTATAAGTAATACAAATGAAACTATTGCTGGCAAAAACATTTTAAAAGTGCTCTCATTACCATTTGAATGATCATGATTATGATCGCTTTCTTCTTTATGATTATGATTTACTTTTGTTTCATTTGAACAACAATCAGTGGAATTAATATTGTTTGAAATCATAATAATTTAGGTTTAAAATAGCACTTGGAATTAAAAAGTAATTCCAAGTGCATTATTATTAATGATTATGTCCTTCGTGACCTTCTTCAGAATGATTATGTCCTTCAGTATTTTTTTCTACTTCAACCAAATCCATTTTGCAAACAGGGCAAGCTCCTTTTTCTTCATAAACTTTCCCTTTTTCACAATCCATAGGACATACATAATGGGCAAGGTGCATCTCTCCTTCTGTGTGATCATGACCTGTGTGATCTTCTGTTGTTTCTACTTTCTTTTCTTCATTTTTACATGATGTCATTGATAATGTTGCAACAGCAAATACCATAATTGCAATTGATTTTCTCATTTTTCTTGTCTTTAAAAATTTATAAATATATTTAGTGTTCTTAATGTGAATGTCCTCCACCACCTTCATTTTTGATTAAGTGACTTTGAATATAATAAGCTCCTTTAAGAGCTATTTTTGCATTTTTATCTACTTTTTGCAATAATGATGCTTGTACATAACCTAATTGGTTTGTTCCTGTTTTCACTTCTATTCGTTGAAAATGAAACGTTTTTTCTTTTTTGGTTGATTCATCTATATTTTCCTCTAAAATAAAAATAAATTCTTTACCATCGGCTTTTACTATAGCATCAATTGGTAAAGCACTTACTGCATTGGTTCCAATATCTATTAAAGCATTTACATACATTCCTGAAATAAGTCTTTGTTCTTTATTAATAATATCGGCATGAACCGCTATTGATTTGGTATCATTTTCAAATGCTTTTCCTACACTAAAAATTTTTCCTTTAACCTCAGCATTATCTTGATTTGTTAATATAAATCGTACTTGTTGTCCTTCTTTTACTTTATATAAATCTTTTTCATAGACTAATAAGTCAACATGTAATTTTGAATTATCTACAATAGATAATAATGGTTTTCCTATTTCCACATTACTACCTATTTTAATATATATTTCGGTTACATAACCTGAAATAGGTGCAACAACGCTTACAACTGAAGTAGTTTGTCCGCTTGCGTTAATATTAAATACATTGAGTTGTTTTTGCAAAGAGCTAAAACGAGCTTTTTCTATTTCATAATCTGCTTTTGTTTTTTGAAATACTTTTTTAGAATTCACTTCTTCATCATTCAATGTTTTTTGTCTTTCAAATTCTAATTTTAAAAATTCTAAATTGCTCTTTGAAGTAAGATACGCTTCTTGCAACTTTGTAAATTCTGGACTTTCAATAGTTATTATTGTTTGCCCTTTTTTTACATATTGCCCTTCTTCTATTAAAATTGATTTTACGATTCCTGTGGTATGAACTGAGACATCTGCTTGATTTTGTGGAGGCAATTTTGTATATCCATTAGCATTAATTACTTCACTTAAATTTTTTAAAGAAAAAGTTCCTAATTCAATATTTGCAGCTTTAAATTGAGCTTCATTTAGTTCTACTTCTTTAATATTTGATACTGACTCTTCTGCTAAAGTTTCTGTTTCATCATGGCTATGCCCATCATGATTATGTCCGTCATTTTCAGTATGACGAAAAGCAAAATAAAGAATTATAGCAAGTGTAGCAATAGCAAGTATTATATATATGATTTTTGATTTTTTCATTTCTAATGTTATTGATTGATTAAATATTGTAAGTTAATCACAGTTTGATTATAATTACGAACAGCTTCTGTATTATTTAATTGAATTTGTAAAGCTGTTTCTAAACTATTAACATATTCAACATAAGATATTGCTCCATTTTGATATCCTTTTGAAGCATTTTTAATAATATCGTTTGCATTTGGAATGGCAATGGTACTATAATAATCTGTTAATGATTTATAAGTATTTAATTGTTCCATTTGCTGGTCATATTGACTTTTTATTTGCTCTTGAAGGTATTCAAAGTTTTTCTGTTCAACTTCAATACTTGTTTTGGTTGCTTTTGATTTTGCAACAGTACTTCCTACAAAAATGGGTAGTGCAATTCCTACTGAAAACCCTTTAAAGTCTAAGTTGTTTCCATAATTAACGGTTTGTCCATTAACTTCTTGATTACCAACCATAGATTGCATAAAATAGCCCGCGCTAAATTCAGGATACAAAGCTGATTTTTCAAGCTTATGATTTGCTTCTGCTATTTTAATTTGATTGTTTGCTAATTGCAATGAAGGGTTACTTTCAAAATAAGTGCTATCTTTTAATATAATTATTGGTAATACTAAAAAAGAAGTATCAACAGCTACAAAATCTGTTTCCAAATTCATTAACATTTTTAGTTTTGATTTTTCAATGGAAATTTGGGTATTATTTTGTTTTATCTTTTGTTCTAATTCTTGCTGTTTTGCTATTGCTATATTTTTTTCTAGTGCATTTGTTTCTCCTGTTGAATATTTGAGTGATGCCGCTTTTACAAATTTTTGCATTACAATATTTTGTTCTTCAAGTAATGTTTTTTGTTTTTGAAAAAATAGCATCTCATTCCAAGATTGTCTAATACTAAATATCATTTCTTGCTTTGCAATTCCTAATTTGTTTTGACTTGCATTACTATTTTCTTTTAGCAGTTTCTTCTTCGCTCCTATTTGAAAAGGATTAATACTTTGACTAATACTGAAGTTTTTATCATTAGAATATGTATTAATTTGCCCAAAAGTTCCTGAAATATCTGTTTTAGGTAACTCAAATGCTGATTTTGTTAACTGTTCTGCCATTTTAGATTCTAAAACAGAAGCTTGAACATTTTGATTATTTTTTAGTCCTAATTCAATTGCTTTGTTTATATCCAATTCTTGTGTAGATTGTGCATTGCTATTCATTGACCACAAGCTAAGTATAACAATAGGAATAATTTTAGTATTTATACCAATTGATTTTTTTATTCCATTTTCTAAATAATAATACAGAATAGGAAGCACAATTAAGGTTAATAATGTAGCTGTCAAAAGTCCTCCAATAACAACTGTTGCTAATGGTTTTTGAACTTCTGCTCCAGCACTACTACTTATTGCCATTGGTAAAAATCCTAATGATGCAACCGCAGCAGTCAAAATTACTGGACGTAACCTTACTTTTGTTCCTTCTTTAATTCTATCATAAATATTATCCATTCCTTCCTGTTTTAACTGATTAAAATATCCTATTAATACTATTCCATTTAAAACTGCAACACCAAAAAGGGCAATAAATCCTACTCCTGCTGAAATACTAAAAGGCATTCCTCTTAACCAAAGTGCAAATACACCACCAATAGCTGATAACGGAATAGCTGTGAAAATTAATAAAGATTGCTTCATTGATTTAAAAGTAAAGTATAGCAAGACCAATATTAATCCTAATGCAATTGGTACTGCAATAGAAAGTCTTTTATTTGCTTGAACTAAATTTTCAAACTGTCCTCCGTATGTTGTATAATAACCATCTGGTAATTTTAAACTCGTATCTAATTTAGCTTGAATTTTTTCAACTACTGTTTTAACATCTGCACCACGAACGTTGAAGCCTACAACAATTCTACGTTTTCCATCTTCACGAGAAATCTGCATAGGTCCATCTTCATAGTTTACTTCTGCAACCTGATTTAAAGGGATTTGGTTTCCTGATGGTAATGTAACAAAAAGTGATTGTAAATTTGAAATATCACTTCTATTATTACTTTCTAATCGAACTACTAAATCAAAACGTTTTTCTCCTTCATAGACAACTCCTGCTTTTTCTCCTGCAAATCCCATTCTTACAACTCTGTTTAAATCATTAACATTTAAGCCATAAGCTGCCATTTTATCTTTATTATATCGAATTGTAATTTGGGGCAAACCTGCAACACGTTCGGCTTTTACTCCTGTTACTCCTTTAATATCTTTAATAAGTTGCACAACTTCATCTCCTTTACTAACAAGCATGTCAATATCTTCTCCAAATATTTTAACAGCAACATCACTTCTTACTCCAGTCATTAATTCATTAAAACGCATTTGAATAGGTTGAGAAAATTCGGTAAATACACCTGGAATTTCATCTAAAGCATGTTCCATTTTTTCCATTAACTCTTCTTTTGTTTCTGCTGAAGTCCATTCATCTTTATCTTTTAAGATAATCATCATATCGGCTGCTTCAATAGGCATTGGATCTGTAGGGATTTCTGCTGAACCAATTTTAGAAACAATCATTTTTATTTCAGGAAATCTGGCTTTTAAAATCTGTTCTGCTTTTGTAGTTGTTTCAATTTCTTGTGACAGTGAACTACCAGAAGCAATAATTACATGTGTTGCAATATTTCCTTCATCTAATGTTGGAATAAACTCACCTCCTAAAGTATTAAAAATAAATAACGAAATTGCAAACAACCCTACAGCTACAGATATAATTACAACCTTAATTTTTAATGCTTTTTCTAAAATAGGTTCATAAATATTGTGAATTTTTTCAATAATTTTATCGCTAAAATTTTTCTTATGTCCTGTTTGCTTTTTAAGCACTAAAGCAGACATCATAGGAACATAAGTTAAAGACAAAATAAAAGCACCTAAAATCGCAAAAGAGACTGTTTGAGCCATTGGTCCAAACATTTTACCTTCTATTCCTACTAATGCTAGAATAGGTAGGTAAACAATTAGAATAATAATTTCTCCAAATGCAGCACTACTTCTAATTTTTGAAGAAGCTTGATATACTTCATCATTCATTTCTTGCTTGGAGAGTTTTCCTTTTTTACCTATCTGTAATCGATGAATTATAGCTTCTACAATAATAACAGCTCCATCTACAATAAGTCCAAAATCGATTGCGCCAAGACTCATTAAATTACCACTTACTCCAAAAAGCTTCATCATTGAAATGGCAAATAATAATGCAAGTGGAATTACTGAAGCTACTACTAATCCTGCTCTCCAATTACCTAATAATAAGACTAAAATGAAAATAACAATTAAAGCTCCTTCAATTAAATTTTTTTGAACAGTACCAATGGCATTATCAACTAAAACAGTTCTATCTAAAAATGGTTCAACAACAACACCTTCAGGCAATGTTTTTCTGATTTTCTCTATTTTATCTTTTACCAATTTTACCACTTCCCCACTATTCTCTCCCTTTAGCATCATTACCATACCAGAAACATCTTCTCCTTTTCCATCTTTTGTAACTGCTCCATAACGAATACTACTTCCTATTTGAACTTTAGCAACATCACGAATTAAAACTGGAATTCCATTTTGAATTTTAACTACTATTTTTTCAATATCTTCTATACTGTTTACCATTCCTATTCCACGAATGAAATAGGCATATGGTTTTTTATCAATATATGCTCCACCAGTATTTTCATTATTACTTTCTAAAGCATCAAAAATTTCAGTAATTGTAGTATTCATACTTTTCAACTTATCTGGTTGAACGGCAATTTCATACTGTTTTAAATTTCCGCCTAAAGTATTTACTTCAGCAACACCTTTTGTTCCTATAAGTTGTGGTTTTATAATCCAATCTTGAATAGTTCTCAATTGTGTAATATCTATTTTATCTTCATACTCTTTTTCTGCAAAAACAACATATTGATAAATTTCGCCTAAGCCTGTAGATACTGGAGCCATTTCAGGAGTTCCTAAATTTCCTGGAATAACATTTTCAGCTTCCTTAATCCGTTCTGAAATTTGAGCTCTTGCCCAATATATATCTGCACTTTCTTCAAAAACAACGGTAACTACACTTAATCCAAAACGACTTATTGAACGCAATTCAATAACCTTTGGAATAGATTTTACCGATTGTTCAATTGGATAGGTTATGAATTGTTCTACTTCCTGTGTAGCTAATGTAGGTGAAGTCGTAATTATTTGTACCTGATTATTTGTAATATCTGGTAAGGCGTCAATTGGTAAAGTATAGGTTGAATATACTCCTACAATGACTAAAATAAATGTAAATAGTCCAATAATAAATTTATTATTGATACTAAAATGAATGATTTTATCTAACATTTTTTAGTATAATGAATGAAAATAATAAGTTAATTGCCTTTACATTTTCTTTAAAGGCCAAATGATAGTATCCGAACTTATTCGGATTTCATTATACTAATTGAGGTGGTTGCCAAATACTTCCAAAAAAACTAGAAGATAGTGTTGATTTATAGAAAGTATGTTTAGGCTGTATTATTTTAAATGTAAAAGGAAAATCAAATGTTACAATAGTTGAATAAGTCATAACTTGTATTCCACAACAGTTGCAAATACAAAATGGTGGACAAGTGTCTTCTTTATCATCATGTGAGTGGTTTTCATGATTTAAAGCTAACTCAGAATGAGAAGAATTTGAAACATCAGCACTAACTACATCATCAGTACAAGGCATACATGACAAAATAATAAGGTAGATAGATAATATGATGTTTAACCATTTCATGTAGGCAAATATAAATATTTTTTATCTATTTGATTTAATAATCTAACTTGTAATAGTGAAACTTAATCATATCTTAAGAATCCTTAGTTTTTTACTAACTAAATATTATACGTTTTCTTTTTCAAATAATAACTTGATATTTTCATAAGAATTCTCTAATAATTCAGGAATCCTTTCTGGTTCTACCCATTCAACTTTTTCAATTCCCTCGTCTTCTTGTCCTTTAGGTAGACCTTTAAAGGTAGATTTCATTTCAAACCAATAGGTTTGTTTTAATTTATAATGTCCGTTTCGTTTGAAAACATGGTATGTTTTTTCGAGTTTTTTTACAACTGACAACCCTGAAACACCTGTTTCCTCTTCCACTTCTCTCATTGCAGTTTCTTCAATTGTTTCATTTTTTTCAGTTCCTCCTTTAGGAAGATCCCATTTTCCATTTCTAAAAATAAACAATACTTCACCTTTTTCATTATAAACTAAACCTCCTCCTGCTTTTACAACTGGAATTTTAGCTTTTAATGTCTTCATTATCAATTTTTCATCTGGATGATATAGAAAAGCTTTTTCAATTTTATTTTGAAACATTTTTACAATTAACTTTTTAATATCAATACTTTCTAAAAGAAAAATTTGAAAGTTGACCTCTTTTTGAACTTTATTTGTCAAAAAAAGTGGTTTATCGTTCACAAAAACTTTATACATTTGCAATATGATTTTTAATAACAACACCGCCGAAAAAACAGCTGAATTGCTTTTACAAATAAACGCAATTAAATTAAATTCTAAAAATCCTTTTACATGGGCTTCTGGATGGAAGTCTCCAATATATTGTGATAATAGGATAGTTCTCTCATTTCCACCTGTTAGGAATTTCATAAGAGAAGAATTTGCAAAGAATATTGAGAAAAAATTTGGAAAACCTGATGTCATTGCTGGTGTTGCCACAGGAGCAATAGGTATTGGCATACTTGTTGCTGAGTATATGGGATTGCCATTTGTATATGTAAGACCTGAACCTAAAAAACACGGTCGTCAAAATCAAATTGAAGGTTTTTTACAAAAAGGACAAAGTGTTGTAGTGGTAGAAGACTTGATTAGTACTGGTGGTAGTAGTTTATTGGCCGTTGAAGCTCTTAAAAATGAAGGGGCTATTATAAAAGGAATGGCTGCTATTTTTACATATGGGTTTGATATTTCTATTAATCGTTTTAAAGAAGAAAACATTGACTTATTCACATTAAGTGATTATGAAAATTTATTAAAACAAGCTGTTACTAAAAAATATATCGATCAAGATGAAATAATAAATTTACAAGAATGGAGAAAAAGCCCTTCTACTTGGAAAGTTGAAATATAATATATAAAATATAACTATAAAATGAATTTAGAAAGCCCAAAAGTAACCGTTGATAAATCTTCTGAATATTTATTCACTGCTTTAACTGATGTTAAAAATTTTGAAAAGTTAATGCCTGATACTATTTCAAAATTTGAAGTATTAGGTGAAGATGCTTTCATTTTTGGTCTAAAAGGTATGCCAGAGATAAAATTAAAAATGAAAGAACAAACTCCAAATTCAAAAGTAGTTTTAGGTGCTGCAAGTGATAAGTTACCTTTTACTTTAACTGGTAATATTATTTCTTTAGAAGAGAATAAAAGTGAAGTACAGCTTCTTTTTGAAGGTCAGTTTAACCCTATGATGGCAATGATGATTAAAGGACCTATTAGTAAATTCATTGAGACTTTATCTCAAAATATGCATAAATTATAATTTTGCATTAGAAAATACATTTATAAAACTCCTGATGTTCAGGAGTTTTTTTTATTTATATTTGAAAAAAAAGAATCTATGTTTGAAAGAATCAATTATCTCTTTTTATTTTTTGCACTAATAGCAGAAGTTATCGGAACAATTGGTGGTTTTGGTTCTTCTGTATTCTTTGTTCCTATTTCCAGTTTTTTCTTCGATTTTCAAACGGTATTAGGCTTAACTGCTATTTTTCATTTATCTAGTAATTTAAGTAAAATTGCACTTTTCCGAAAAGGATTGGATAAAAAATTATTGTTATATATAGGTGTTCCTTCTGTTCTTTTTGTTATTCTTGGAGGTATATTATCTAACTATTTGGATTCTTATGTTTTAAAAATCATTTTAGCTATTTTCTTAATAGGTTTTAGTTTGTTATTTCTAATAAAAAAAGAATTGGTTATTAAACCTGGACCAAAGCAATCTATTACAGGTGGAGTTTTATCTGGTTTTACAGCAGGCTTATTAGGAACTGGTGGAGCTATTAGAGGTATTACAATGGCAGCTTTTAATTTAGAAAAAACCGTTTTTATTGCTACTTCTGCAGCTATCGATTTTGCTATTGATTTTACACGTACTATTGTTTATTTCAAAAACGGATTTATACACCAACACGATTTAATCTATGTTCCCTTTTTACTAATAATTGGATTAATTGGTACTTATATTGGAAAATACATTTTACAGTTTATACCACAAGAACGATTCAAACAAACTTCTTTGGTTTTAATCTTATTCATTGGAATTATAATGGTAATTCAAATTGCTATAAACTAAAAAAAGTGTTGAATTACTTCAACACTTTTTTATTTTAGGGTGAATGATGGGGCTCGAACCCACGACCCTCGGTACCACAAACCGATGCTCTAACCAACTGAGCTACAATCACCATTTGTTTAACGAGTGCAAATATACAGCAAAACTTTGATTCTGCAAATAAAAAATAAAAAAATTATATTAAATTTTCTAAACTATTGATTGCCAAATACCTTTCTACAGTAAATCCTTCAGCGCAATCTACTCCTACTAATCTTCCAAGGTCTTGTGCGCGATATTTTATACTATCTAAGAAGTTTTTAGATGTAATTGGAGTAATTGGTTCATTAGATTTTGGATCATAGAATTGTGAACTATAGGCTAAAACCGAATCCATCTTCTTATCCATAAATCCTGAGATATCAAAAACAAAGTCTGGTTCAATATTTTGCCATTGTATATAATGATATACTCGCTTTGGTCTCCAAGATTCCTGTTTATTACCTTCTTCATCTATAGTTTCAATTTTCGGTAAGCCAGAAAGAAAACAAGCATCACTTACTAATTTACTTCCTTTACCATGGTCTATATGACGATCTTCAATTGCATTACACAATACAATTTCTGGTTTATATTTTCGTATTTTTTTTATAACTTCTAATTGATGTTTTTCATCATTAACAAAAAAGCCATCTCTAAATTTCAAATTTTCTCTTATTGTAACGCCTAGTATTTTTGCTGCTGCTGCTGCTTCTTCGTCTCTAATTTCGGCCGAACCTCTAGTGCCAAGTTCTCCTCTAGTTAAATCTATAATTCCTACTTTTTTACCTAAAGAAACTTCTTTTGCAATAGTACCTGAACAACCTAATTCAACGTCGTCTGGATGGGCTCCAAAAGCTAAAATATCTATTTTCATGTTATACTTTTATTATTTTTAGCATTGTAACTAATTTATTTTCTGTTTCAAAAAATTCTTTTTCTGGATTACTATCTTTTGTAATTCCACATCCTACATATAGGTTAATTTTCTCTTCTTCAACTTCCATACATCTTAAATTAACAAACAAATTGGATTCATCCTTAATATTCCACTCTCCTAAAAAACCAGAGTAAAATTTTCTATCATATCCTTCATTTTGCAACACAAAAGCCATTGCTTCTTTTTTAGGTAATCCGCATACTGCTGGTGTTGGGTGTATTTGAAATAATAATTTATTCGCAGATTCTTTTTCTTTTAAATAAGCACTTATCGTTGTTTTAATATGTGCTAGTGTTCCTGCTTTTGCCGTAAAAGGTTCGGAAATTGTAATATTCTTTACAAAAGGTGTAATTTCATGAATAATAAAATCGCTCACAAATTGTTGTTCTTGCAATTCTTTTTCTTCCCATATTAATGAATCTTTGTACAACTGTGTTCCTGCTAATGCAACTGTACTTATCTTGTCCCCTTCTACTTTAAGTAATTGTTCTGGTGTTGCTCCCATCCACATTCCAATTTTTGGATGATAAAAAAGATACCTAAAAGCAGTGTTATAGCTCTGTAATAATCTTAAAAAAGTAGCTTCAAAATCCATTTTTACAGGAACTACTACTTTTCTTGATAAAACTACTTTTTCAAAAAGATTATTATTAATTTCTACAATTCCTTTATTAACTAAATCTTCAAAGTTTTTTTTAGCTTTTTGATCAATACTTATATCAAGTAAGATATTTTCAATTTCAATTTCTTCAATAGATTCCGAAAGAAAATTACTATTGCTAAGACTAATAATGTATGATTCAGTATTAGAAAATGGAGCAAAAACAAATCCAGATTGTCCTTTAAAAACTTCTAATTCATCATTTTTTTGAAAATAAGCATTTAATTTATTAGAATTAGGATTTGCATATAAAACAAAAGGTAATTCTTTTTTAATTTGCGTTTTCGCTTCGTATAAAATCCTCTGCATTATAATTATTTTCTTGACAAAACCATATTGGTTAATTTACAAAGTGAAATTAAACTACCTTCTTCATCCGTAATTTTAATTTCCCACAAATGAATACTTCTTCCTTTATGGATAATTTTAGCTGTTGCAAAAACAGTTCCTTCTTTTTTACTTTTTAAATGATTTGCGCTTATTTCAATACCTCTAACTTCTTGTGTTGCTGAATCAATAAACATCACTGAAGCAGCACTACCTACACTTTCTGCAAGAGCTACACTTGCTCCTCCATGAAGTAATCCCATAGGTTGATGTACTCTTGGATTTACTGGCATTTTTGCTGTTAAAAAATCTTCTCCAGCATCTATATATTCAATTTCTAAAGTTTGCATTAATGTATTTTGAGACATTTTTTCACAAACTTCCAATATTTTTTCTCTATTAAACATTATCTTCTTTTTCACAAAAATACAAATTCTTACTAACTAAAATCACATATAACAAATCAATATATACTACGTTATACTTTTAAAAAAATAATTACATTTACAAATCAAAATTGCTAATCTAAGAAATCTAATGAAAAATTACTTTTATATATTCATCTTATTATTTACTGTTTTCTATTCTTGTAGAAATGATTTTGACTTTGAATCGAGTACTGGAAATTTAGCTTTTTCAAAAGATACTGTGTATTTAGATACTGTTTTCACAAATATTGGTTCAAGTACATACACTTTAAAGGTTTATAATAAAAGTAATAAGAATATTTCGATTCCAAAAATACAATTAGGCAATGGAAATAATTCAAAATATCGATTAATGGTAGATGGTGTTCCTGGAAAAGTATTTGAAGGTGTTGAAATGTTAGCCAAAGATAGTATGTATATTTTTATTGAAGTTACTGCTGATGTCATAGACACAGATCCAACTGATTTTTTATATACTGATACTATTTTATTTGGTGAAGGTAGCCAAACTCAAGAAGTAGAATTAGTAACATTAATTCAAGATGCTTATTTCATATATCCTCAAAGAACACAAAATCCTGATGAGAGTTTTACTTATGAAACAATAAATTTAGGAATAGATAACGATGGAAATCCTATTGAAATTAGAGGAACTGTACTCGACGAGACGGATCCGATTAACGGAAATGAATTGCACATGACCAATTTGAAACCTTATGTAATATATGGTTATGCAGTTGTTCCTTCAAATAAAACGCTTATTGTAGATGCTGGAGCAAGAGTACATTTTCATGCCGAATCAGGGTTAATAGTTGCAAATAACGCATCTTTACAAGTTAATGGAACCCTTTCAAATACTGATGATTTAGAAAATGAAGTTATTTTTGAAGGAGATCGTTTAGAACCTAATTTTTCAGAAATACCTGGGCAATGGGGAACGATATGGTTAACTAAAGGAAGTGTTAATAATACTATTACTAATTTAACCTTAAAAAATGCAACTGTAGGCTTTTTAGTAACAGGAAATGATGAAACAAACATTCCAACACTAACCATGAACAATGTTCAAATATACAATTCTAGTAACGTCGGAATTTTAGCCAGAACAGGTAATATTACAGGTTCAAACATAGTCATCAATAATTCTGGACAGTCTAGTTTAGCTTGTACATTTGGAGGAAACTATGATTTTACTCATTGTACTTTTGCTAACTATTGGCCTACTCCAAATCAAACTGCTATCGTAATTGATGATTATGATGGTAATCCTATTTATGCTTTAACACAGGCTAATTTCAACAATTGTCTTATTTACAGTTCTACCAACTATTCTATCTCATTAAAAAAAGAAGGAAGTGACTCTAATTTTAATTATCAGTTTAATAATTGTTTAATAAAATTTAATGATTTTAGTAATCAGTTTTCATCGCATCCAGAATATCAATTTACAGGAAGTAAATACACAAATTGTCTAATTGCTACAAATTCAAACACGAATAAACCGGATTTTAAAAACCCAAATGATAATCAATTATATATAGGTGAAAATTCGGCTGCAAAAGGAAGTGCAGATTTTAATTTCTCATCTGGAACAAATGATATTCTAGGATATCCAAGAATAAACCCTACTGATATTGGTGCTTATAATTTTACTATCTTTGATTAAACAAAGATTAAACAAATTCTAAAAACTTTTAATTATGAAAAAATTAGCACTACCTCTCTTATTGGTTTCAATAAGTATTGTTTCTTGTAAAAAAGTTGAAACTCCTGAACCTGAAGTAACTAAAGAAGTCATTGATACTACAGAAATTGCAATTGAAGAACCTGTTTCAATTCCTGATTCTGCTACAATAAATAAAGCATGGATGGATTATATGACTCCTTCAGATATGCATACAAACTTAGCTAAGGATAATGGGATTTGGGATGAAGAATTAACTATGTGGATGAGTGCAGACGCACAACCAGAAACCACGAAAGCAACAGCCGAATATAGAATGATTCTTAATGGATTGCATCAGGAAATGATTCATAAAGGAGATTTTATGGGTATGCCATTTGAAGGAAGAGGAACGATGTCTTTTGATAATGCATCACAAGAATACATTTCTACTTGGATAGACAATATGAGTTCTGGTATTACTACTATGAGGGGAAAATTAGATAAGGAGTCTAATGTTTTAAAAATGGAAGGACAAAGCATTGACCCTGTAACAAAAAAAATGAAAGTGATGAGAGAAGTAATTACTTATATTGACAATGACACACATAGATTAGAAATATATGATACTGGTTATGATAATGTTGAATATAAAACGATGGAAATCTTATTAAAAAGAAGAAAATAACTTTTATTTAAAAATTCTTAACAAAAATGTTAATAAATTAATAATACGTTAATTTTAAATTTAATTTTTGTGTTTAATTTTACTAAAAACCAAAACACACTATTATGAAAAAAATTAACGTATTATTTTTTGTAATACTCTCAAGCTGTATTACTTACGCACAAGCTCCAAATGGTTATTATTCTGCTGCTACTGGTAGCGGTTATACACTAAAAACTCAACTCTACAATATAATTAAAAATCATACCAATAGAGGATATAGTGGTTTATGGACTACATATAGCACATCTGACAGGGATCATCAAAACGAAAATGATAATACTATTTTCGATTTATACTCTGAAATTCAAAATGGAAGAGATCCTTATAATTTTACTTATGGTTCAAATCAATGTGGTACTTACTCTGTAGAAGGGAATTGTTATAATAGGGAACACATGATTCCTCAATCTGTATTTAATTCTGCTTCTCCAATGGTTGCAGATGCTCATTTTATAACACCTACAGATGGAAAAGTAAATGGTATTCGCTCTAATTATCCTCACGGAGATGTTGCATCAGCATCTATAACAACTAGAAATGGAAGTAAATTAGGAACAAGTGCTGTTTCTGGATATTCTGGGACTGTTTTTGAACCTGTAGATGCTTTTAAAGGAGATATAGCTCGTATGTATTTTTATTTTGCAACACGCTATCAAAATACAGTTGCAAATTACAATTACGATATGTTTAATAATACTAGTACACAGGTTTTTACTACTCCTTTCCTAAATATGCTTTTAGCATGGCATGCACAAGATCCTGTTAGTGCAAGAGAAATTGAACGAAACAATGCCATTTATGCTCGTCAAAACAATAGAAACCCCTTTATTGATAATCCAAGCTACGTAAATGCTATTTGGGGAGGAACTTCTGGAGGTAGCAATCCAGATGGAGGAAATACCACTACAAAAAGTGACTTGTATTTATCTGAATATATTGAAGGTTCATCAAACAATAAGGCGATTGAAATTAAGAACGAAACAGGTAATAGTATTAATTTAGCCTCCTATTCTATTAAAAAACAAACCAATGGTTCTGGTTCTTGGAGTACTGGATTAACTTTGAGTGGAACTATCGCAAATAATGGTAAATATGTAATTGTTAATAGTGCCATTTCTTCAAGTTGCTATTCAAATGCAAATCTAACAACTAGTGCTACTGAAATGGCTTATAATGGTAATGATCCTATAGGATTATTTAAAAATGGAGTATTAATTGATATAATAGGCACTTATAATGGAGGTTCATCAAACTTTGCTTCTGATATTACCCTAAGAAGAAAAAGCACAGCAACAGCTCCTAAAACATCATTTAGCAATAGTGATTGGGATACTTACAGTATTGACACTTGTAATGGCTTAGGAAATAAGACAGCGTTATCCATAACAACAAAAGAATATGACTTCAAAATATTTCCAAATCCTACAAACGGTTCATTTACAATAGAGGGCGAAAACAATTTTACCATAGAAATTTATTCAATAGTGGGGCAAAAAATACTTGAAAAAGAGATTGTAAGTGTAGAACGTTTTCCAACGTTTCCAAAAGGAACTTATCTTGTTAAAATAAATAAAGAAAACAACATCACGACTAAAGTACTTGTTATTCAATAATCGTAATAAACTGTTTTAAGATATATTGTTGGTAACACAACAACTCTAATAGAGGTTGTTTTATAGAACCTAAAAGGTTTTTATAAGACAACCTCTTTTTATTATAAAAGTGAGCCAAATCCTAATTATGTATTACCTACAAGTGTAATAATCCCAAATAGGGATTAGAAACTCTGGGTTTAAGCTAAAAGGGATAGCCAACGAAACTACAAAACGCTCTTTGAGGGAAGTGATACAAATGGAGAGTACATAACATAGCACTCCTGATTTTTTTTCTTGTTTACTGTTTTCCGTAAAAAATTAAAAAAGCACTGCATTATCTTTGAAAAAGAGATGGAATTGTCTTTTGTACGTATTTATACGTATTGTGTGTTTGTGAGGAATGGTTTAAGTTTGTAGAAAAGAATAGCTAGGCCCTTCAATTACAATTTATTCACTATGTGAATTTAGAAGTAAACCAAAAGAATATTCTTCTAAGAAGACTTCTGTAAAGTTTAAGATAAATAGAAAATCTAGTTGATAATTGTAATATGAAAAATGCTATATATGTAGTACCTATAAACAGATTGTGCAACATTTGAAAAACATTGAGAATGAAAATATACTTAGGAATGTTATTATTGACTTTTTTTGTTTGTTCCTGTAAAGGGCAATCAAACTCTAATATTGAAAGAAATGTTGGAGGACCTTGTCAAGATTGTGAAGCAGTTTTAGATTTTAAAGAGCTGAATATTAAACCAAAATCAACTGATACTTTGCCAGGCTTTGAAAATAATGAGCCAAAAATAAAAATAACAGGAACTGTATTTCAAAAAGACGGAAAAACACCAGCAGAAAATGTAATACTATACATTTATCACACTGACCTAAATGGAGTTTATCAACCAAGTGAAAAACCTATTGGTTGGGAAAAAACTCACGGACAATATCGAGGGTGGTTAAAAACAGGCAAAGACGGAAAATTTACTTTTTATACCTTCAGACCAGCGCCATATCCGAAAGTTCAAGAACCTGAACATATTCATATTTATGTGAAAGAACCTAATACTATTTCCTATTATATTGATAGTTATTTTTTTGAAAGTGACCCTAAACTAACAGCAAAAAAAAAACAATTGAATAAAAATAGAGGTGGTTCTGGAATCGTAAAACTAAAAATGGAATTTGGAATTTGGACAGCCAATAGAAATTTAATATTGGGGCTAAACATTCCAGATTATGAATAAAAAAAACGTCGCACAACAATGGCCATAAGTAATTGCTTGTTCTCGCCTACTTCTGAAAATCCTCACGGATTTTCAATTTGGTGTATACTAGCTAAGTTTAACGCTAAACCACGCCACTGCACATAACCGAGACCGTTAGCAGTAAGTTTAGTGCGACACTAACAGATAACTAAAATGTGGAAGAAATTTTTAAATATTTTTAAATCAAAGACAACTATTCAGAAAATGTATCCCGAGTTGGAAAATGTTGGTGGACTCCGTAATGCAATAGATATTGAATTAAAAAAGCTTAATTCAACTTTAAAAGTTTCTCAAGACAATGAATTGGATAAAATTCCATTGACATATGCAAGAATTGAAAACGGTCACAGGTTTTCACAAGTTTACATTAGTGCAGAAGAAAAAATATATTTATCTGACTTTTGGAAAGAGGGTGTTTGTCTTGCAAATGGTCAGACTAAAGACATTTCAGAACTCGCTCAAGTTATAGATTTTTGGCTATGCAACGACATTTCTACAAAAGAACTCGCTGACAAATTCTTATTTGTACTGCCAAACGACAAAGCATTTGCATTTGACGAAAATAAAGAAGTAGAATATGCTTGGAACTTAATTCTGAACGACCAATCAAAACCGAGAACTGAACTTAATGCTTTTCTTAAACTTGCAATTAATGACAACATTTTAAATAAGTTATTTCCTTTTACAAGTCTGTACACCTTATGTTTTAGCAGATGTACAGGTTATCCATACGACACACTTGATTTACCAAATGTGACACCAAAACAATTTGAGAACTACTTCCCTATTAAAGGAGCAAAAAGGATTAATGAGCTGGATATTAATAGATTTGAAATTCAGTTTGTAGTGACAAAAAATAGAAATGAATACCTTGGCGAAGGAAATGCAGAAGAAGCACTAAAAATTGTAAAAGCAAATTTGCCAGACAATATTGAGCCAGCAAGAAAAGGAACCGCAGATGATTAAAAAACCTACTGCTAACAAGCGCTTGGCAAGATTGCGAATTTTGTAGTAAATAAACGTTTACATTTCGCAATAAATTTTATCTTTAACAGAAAATAATTGTTCATGCAGCTGTTACTGTGCCAAGCTGCAAAATGTTAGCAGAAAATTAAACAAACATTCTGCATTTAGATAATAAAATTTCTGACATAACGTTTTCTCACTATTATTAACAATTAACTTATATTTTATGAAAAAAGTTTTTTTAACACTTGGAATCATTACAAGCTTAATTTTAACTACAAGTTGCTCTTCAAACGAAGATACTGAGAATTTAGAACGTGAAGCTTTTAAAAATGACACATCATTTTTAAAAGAAGATGGAGGTGGCAGTGTGACAACTGTATGGACAATTGGTAGAAAATCAATGAATTGCTTTAGACTTGGGATATGTAAGCTGAAAAAAGTTAAAATTAAAGTAGAATCTCTTGAAGCAACAGTATATGGTAATAGAATGTTTGCTGCTAACATAAAGAATATTGATTCTAATAATTTTATCCTTCAAGTTGATGAAGAAAACATGAGAGATATTATTAAAGAATATGGAGGTAAATATCTAATTTTAGAAGAAAATTACACAATTGATAAAGAAGAAACTGACAACTTGGGTTTGTCAGATAATTTTACTATCAAAGCAGGTCAATATACTTTCATTAAAAATGAATCAAACTCAATGTTTGAAGTAAAAATATCTAATTAATTAAATAATAAATCCCTGTTTTGTAAACAAAGCAGGGATTTTAAATTATTAACTATGAGTAAATTAATACAACTTTTTTTCTTTATCATTTTTATCTCTTGCTCTGCACAAAAAAATATATCAATTTCTTTCACAATTGAAAACAAAGAAACCTTAAACAACTACCTTATTGACAATGAAGTAAAATTAGAAGAAAATGATTTATATACTATTAAAGATTTTAATAGTTTTGTTTACCTTAACAATAATGATAAACTTCAAGTCCCTGAGATTTTATTCTTTAATTCTAATGGTTATTTGGTTAAAAACAGATTTAATGATAATGAATGTTCGCAGGTTATTAATGAAATTGAAAAAATCAATTCTTTAAAATTTAATAAAAACGTAACTATCAATGATTGGCTTAAATATATTTCTCCATTACATCAAGATTTAACAGAAAAAAATAATATTTATGTTATAATTAATTGGGCAAAATTTGTTGATAAATTTAATGAACAATCATTTGAATGGTATAATCAGTTAAAAAAGTCAAATTCAAATTCAAATTTAAAAATAAATTGCATTTTATTAAATTTGGATATACAAGAGAAATGGAACTTAACTGAGCAACAGAAGAAAGCTCTAAATATTATTTAAAAATCTTCTGCTAACAGCGCTTATAAGAAATAGCAGTTTAATCGCTTAATCGAAATAAAATAAATACATTAAAGGTCTGTTATAATCCGAAAACTTAGTGGATAAATCCTCTACTTTTCATATACAAAACCGTTACCTGCAAGCTGAAAAATCAATACTCAAGAATTTTAAATAAAACTTTACAACAAAAGAGATAGGTCAACTACGATAATGTACGTGGAAAAAGTTGTCTGAAAATAAATTTCGGATGAATGACAATGATATTTTCAATGACAAAGACAGAATTTCATAAATTATTCACAGACTCCTCTAAGTTAGCATTTGACTTTGCAAAAATTTATGTTCTAGACAATTTACCAAATGACTTTAAATATAATGTTAGGCTTAATTTTTCTCACGACGACCCAAACAAACTTAAAGCAGTTCGATATTTATCCAAACGACAACGACAAAACAGTAGAACTTGTTACAGCCACAGAAGTTGTTGATTTATTATGTCGTAAAAACAAAGTTCCTGTTTGGATTGACATATCCGTGGAGTCAATTAAAAAAGATCATACAGTATTTCAACTACTATGTTCGGGACGCTATTCTGACGACGTTAATGAGTTTTATTATCAAAAAGGTGGGACTGGACCTTTCGGAATTAAGAGTCCTGTTTTCCCTTCAGGTTATAAAGACGATGGAACAAAATTTAGCTTGAGAAAAAAGAAATCTTTTTTCGGTTGGTTGACCAAGACGTAAACTGGGTGCGTAAACCGAACCGCTAACAGCATTTAGCCTCAATGACTTGGGCTTGGTTTTTACTTCTGAAAAACCGCAGTTAGCCAAAATAATTTTATATTTGCTAAAGTTAGTCTTGAATCACCGCCACAAAGGCTAGCTACAAAACATTAGTGGCAAACTAAAAAAATGCAGGATAAAATTGAAACCATATGGATTGATTTAAACGAAGAGTTATATATCTTCATTCTTTCCAAAGTTAAAGATGAAAATACGGTAAAAGACATTTTGCAAGATGTCTTTCTTAAAGTACAGGAAAATTTACATCGACTTGAGCAAACATCGAAGCTTACATCTTGGGTATATCAAATTACCAGAAACACGATTATAGACTATTATCGGAAAAAGAAAAATGATTCAGTGCTTATGAAAAACTTGAATTTAAATGAAGACAACGATCAAGATTTTGAATATGCAAAACTTACTGACTGTATAAATAGAAAAATAGAAAATCTTACAAAAGAATATAAAGAAGCAATCGTTCTTACTTACTTGAAAAAGTTTTCACAAAAACAATATGCACAACAAGTACAGCTTTCTTATTCAGGTGCAAAATCAAGGGTTCAAAAGGCAAGAAATATTCTGAAAGAAGATATTCTTGATTGTCCGAATGTAGAATCGGATATTTCAGGTAATATACTCGGTTTCCAAAAAAGTTAAATTAAACTTCGTCTTTTTTGAAACTTTTGCGTCCATCTTCTAAACAATCCAAAATTATTTACAATGGACAAAAAAAAATTAATAACAGTACAGATTCTTAATGCATTTGCAGAAAATAACTCAGGTGGTAATCCTGCGGGAGTCGTTCTTGATGCAGACAACCTGTCAATAAAAGACAAACTTAAAATTGCGAAAAAAGTAGGCCTTTCTGAAACTGCATTTGTTTCCCGTTCTCAATTTGCAGATTTTAAACTGGACTTTTTCACCCCGACAAAACAGATTGCACATTGCGGGCACGCAACCGTTGCAACGTTCTCTTATCTAAAACAGTTAGGCAGGTTAGCCAATGAGGAATCTTCTAAAGAAACCATTGACGGCAACCGACGAATTAAGCTCATTGGAGAATTGGCATTTATGGAACAATCAGCACCCAGATATTTAGATGTAGAGAACAAAGAAATACAGATTTTGGAATCATTAGGGCTTAAGAAAAGCCAACTTATCGAAAACGCTCCTATGAAATTGGTTAATACAGGAAATTCATTTATAATAATTCCGGTAAAATCTAGTAAAGTACTGGCTAGCATAAAACCAAACTACGAACTCATCAGTGAGATAAGTGCAGAATTTGACTTGATAGGTTATTATGTTTTTACGGATGAAACGGAAAGCGAAAACTTGGACGCAACATCCAGAATGTTTGGTCCTCGTTATGGTATTTTGGAAGAATCGGGTACAGGGATGGCAGCCGGACCTTTGGCTTGTTATTTATTTGATATTTTTAAAATCAATAAAAACACATTCAAAATCCAACAAGGTAAGTATATGGAAAAACCATCTAACAGTCTTATCATAGTAGACTTGGACATAGAAGACAACAAAATCAATAGTCTTATGGCTGGTGGAAAAGGGATACTTAAAGACCAAAAAATAATTGAAATGGAATGATAAAGTCTGTGCACAACAATGTATAAATGCAATAGCGGGTTAAGTACAATCTTAACCCGCTATTCCATTTTATTAAAGCATATTGTTACCTGAAAAGCAGAGGCATAACAATAATCCGCTACTGCGTTTATACGCACCGTTACCTGCCATTTAACATAACAAGAATGATTGAATTTGCGAAAATAATGAGTCCGTAAGAACTTAAGGACTTTTATCAAAACATCTTAAAAACTACTAATAATAAAGATAGTTCTGAAGCAGGTAACGGCAGTAACTGTTGCACAACTCCCCTTTTTTAAAATAATCTGAAAAAACATAAAGACTCAATCTCTTTTAAAGTGATTTAAAGAAAGTTTGTTTTTTAGATGTAATTTAACTGTAAGAATTTGAATAGCTTAACATCGGGTTTTTGAGGTTTAACAGACACATAAATAACGTGAGTTTGATGTAAGTTTAATCTGGTTCTCGGTCACTTCGCTTTGTTCCATTCGGTTTTGCCTCGGGGCGAGTGGTTTTCCGTAGAGGGATGAAGGGAAATTATATTGAGAAGCATCATTAATATGTTCTCGATACATTTTTTGTTCCATTTTATTGCACAAAAAATACTCGAACTAACGCTAAAATAACCTTTCTAGCTAAACAGAAATTATAAAGAAATACTGGAGATTGTTCAAAAAAATAATGGATGCAACTATTTTTTCTTTCTTTTTCTTTTAAAAAGAAAGAAAAACAAGGAGTCTTAATTTAGAACAGAAATTAAGTGACAATATCTCATTATCTCAAATTACACATTAGAGTTCTATTACGAAAAAGGGCTACTTTATATTTGCTTCAGTATTCGGTTTTACGTCCTCAATGTAGTTAATATTACATTTGTGGGTCAAAACTTCTGTACTTCGCAACTATTTTGCATCCCTTTCTCTCATAACAAAGTCTAAGGCATAATCTGGGATTATTCAAGCCTTTTGAGTCATCTCTATTTTTTATTATCAAGTTGCTACAAATATCTTTTGAACTTCAATATTTTTAAAATAAATTTGCATCATAAACAACAACGCCTGAAGTGGACCAAATTGTATGGGACACAACGGAATAAAACAACACAACACAATGATTCATTTTTTCGGAAACGAAACTGCTACTCTATTTGCTGTTCAATCTCAAAATGAACTATCAGTAGAAACTGTATCGAAATTAAATTGGCTTTTTAACGCTTCTTTACTTGTAGATGATCAAAACAAGACTCAGGCATCAATTGATGCTTTTTTTGTTGGTCCAAGAGCTGCCATGATAACACCTTGGAGTACTAATGCTGTTGAGATTACTCAGAATATGGGGATTGAAGGCATTATTAGAATTGAAGAATTTGAAAAAGTAACAGAAGCTTATTTAGATTTTGATCCGATGCTTTTTCAGAAATATTCCGAATTAAATCAAGAAATTTTTACTATTAATATTTCTCCTGAAGCTATTCTTGAAATTGATGATATTGCAAAATACAATCAAACAGAAGGGTTAGCTCTAAATGATGAGGAAATTGAGTATTTAAATAATTTAGCTGCGAAAATAGGACGAAAGTTAACTGATTCTGAAGTATTTGCTTTTTCACAAGCGAATTCAGAACACTGTCGTCATAAAATTTTCAACGGAACTTTTGTAATTGATGGAAAAGAAAAAGAAACGTCTTTATTCAAATTAATTAAAAAGACATCGTCTGAAAATCCAAATGATATTGTTTCGGCTTATAAAGATAATGTTGCTTTTATAAAAGGACCAAAAGTGGAGCAATTTGCACCTAAATCGGCAGATAAACCTGATTTTTACGAGAAAAAAGAGTTTGAATCGGTACTTTCTTTAAAAGCGGAAACTCATAATTTCCCAACTACTGTTGAGCCATTCAATGGTGCTGCAACGGGTTCTGGAGGAGAGATTCGTGATCGTTTAGCTGGTGGACAAGGTTCTTTACCTTTAGCTGGAACTGCGGTTTACATGACTTCTTATTCGCGTTTGACTAACAACAGAAGTTATGAAAATGGTATGGCTGAAAGAAAATGGTTGTATCAAACTCCAATGGATATTTTAATCAAAGCTTCTAACGGGGCATCTGATTTTGGAAATAAATTTGGACAACCTTTGATTACGGGTTCTATTCTTACTTTCGAACATGAAGAGCAGGCTCGTAAATTGGGTTACGATAAAGTAATCATGCAAGCTGGTGGAATTGGTTACGGAAAATTAGATCAAGCGATAAAAAAGAAACCTCAAGAAGGTGATAAAATTGTCATTCTTGGTGGTGAGAATTATAGAATTGGAATGGGTGGAGCTGCTGTTTCTTCAGCAGATACAGGAGAATTTAGTTCGGGAATTGAATTAAATGCTATCCAACGTTCGAATCCTGAAATGCAAAAACGTGCTGCTAATGCTATTCGTGGTTTGGTAGAAAGCGATAACAACCCTATTGTTTCTATTCACGATCATGGTGCTGGTGGGCATCTGAATTGTTTATCGGAACTAGTAGAAGAAACAGGTGGATTAATCGACTTGGACAAATTACCTGTAGGAGACCCTACTTTATCGGCTAAGGAAATTATTGGTAACGAATCGCAAGAAAGAATGGGATTGGTTATTGGTAAACAAGATATTGACACTTTACAACGCATTTCAGACAGGGAACGTGCTCCTATGTATCAGGTGGGTGATGTAACGGGTGATCATCGTTTTACGTTTGAAAGCAAAACTACTGGTGCAAAACCTATGGACTATGCTTTAGAAGATTTCTTTGGAAGTTCTCCTAAAACTATTATGACGGATAAAACGATAGATAGAAATTATTCAGAAATAGTTTATTCGCAAGAAAATATACCTACTTATTTAGAAGAGGTTCTAAAATTAGAAGCAGTTGCTTGTAAAGATTGGTTAACGAATAAAGTAGACCGATGTGTAGGTGGAAAAGTTGCCAAACAACAATGTGCTGGACCTTTACAATTGCCTTTAAACAATGTAGGTGTCATGGCTTTAGATTATAATGGAAAGGAAGGTATTGCTACTTCTATTGGACACTCTCCTATTTCTGCTTTAATTGATCCAAAAGCAGGAAGTAGAAATGCTATTGCTGAGGCTTTGTCTAACATTGTTTTTGCTCCTTTAAAAGACAATTTAAAAAGTGTTTCTTTGTCTGCCAATTGGATGTGGCCTTGTAAAAACGAAGGTGAAGATGCTCGTTTGTATGAAGCTGTTGAAGCGTGTTCGGAATTTGCTATCGAATTAGGAATCAATATTCCAACTGGGAAAGATTCGCTTTCTATGAAGCAAAAATACCCTAATGATGAGGTTATTGCTCCTGGAACTGTAATTATTTCTGCTGCTGGAAACTGTAATGACATTACTAAAGTTGTGGAACCTGTTTTCCAAAACGATAAAGGTTCTGTTTACTATATCAATTTATCGCAAGATGATTTTAAATTAGGTGGAAGTTCGTTTGCGCAAATACAAAATAAGATTGGTAGTGAAACTCCAACCATAAAAGATAGTGCTTTCTTTAAAAAGGCCTTCAATGCTATTCAAGAAGCGATAAAAGCTGATTTAATTGTTGCTGGACATGACATAGGAAGTGGTGGTTTAATTACTACTTTACTAGAAATGTGTTTTGCTGATGTAAATGTTGGTGCTGCATTAGATTTTAGTTCGTTTGCCGAAAAAGACTTAGTTAAAATCCTTTTTGCAGAAAACATTGGAATTGTTTTACAAGCAAAAGACGATGCTGCCTTTGAAAAAGCTTTAGCAGGTGTTGAAGTATTTAAATTAGGAAAAGTTTCTAACAGTACTACTTTAGACCTTGGACTTTTATCTTTCGATATTAACCAATATAGAGAAATGTGGTTTGAAACCTCTTTCCTACTCGACCAAAAACAAACCAAAAATGGAAAATCGTTAGAACGTTTTGAAAACTTTGCCAATCAACCGTTGAACTATACATTCCCAACTCACTTTACTGGATTGGCTCCTGTTACTCAAAGTGGAACAAGACCAAAAGCGGCTATTATTCGTGAAAAAGGAAGTAATTCTGAGCGTGAAATGGCTAATGCGATGTATTTAGCTGGTTTTGATGTTAAAGATGTTCACATGACCGATTTGATTTCGGGTCGTGAAACTTTGGAAGATATTCAGTTCATTGGTGCTGTTGGAGGATTCTCTAATTCGGATGTATTAGGAAGTGCTAAAGGTTGGGCTGGAGCCTTTCTATACAATGAAAAAGCTAATACCGCTTTGAAAAACTTCTTCAAAAGAGAAGATACTTTATCGGTTGGTATTTGTAATGGTTGTCAATTGATGATGGAATTAGAGTTGATTAATCCAGAGCATGAAGTGCATGGTAAAATGTTGCATAACGATTCTCACAAACACGAAAGTGGTTTTACTTCGGTAACGATACAAGAGAATAATTCAGTGATGTTGAAAACCTTAGCGGGAAGTACCTTAGGGGTTTGGATTTCACATGGTGAAGGAAAGTTTAATCTGCCTTATAGCGAAGACCAATATAATATTGTAGCTAAATATGGTTACGAAAGTTACCCTTCTAATCCAAATGGTTCTGATTTTAACACGGCTATGATGTGTGATGTTACTGGAAGACATTTAGTGATGATGCCACATATTGAGCGTTCTACTTTCCCTTGGAACTGGGCGCATTATCCAAAAGATAGAAACGATGTGGTTTCTCCATGGATTGAAGCTTTTGTTAATGCAAGAGAATGGATTGAGAAGAAATAATATTTTTTAAATGATATAAAAAACAGCCTCAGTTTCTATAATTGAGGCTGTTTTGTTTTTGGAAATGTTTTATATTTACTTTTTAAAATTATTTTTTTATGCTTGAGAATGAATCTGAATTAGAAATAACCTATCAAGAACAGGTTCAAAATTGGTTACAAATTGCTTTTAGTCAGTCTAATGAAGAATTTTTTATTATGACATAATGAACAAACAATTTTTTTCAATACTTATAACTGATTATTTTCATTTTGATGAAAATTTTAATATTCCAAAAAATATAAAATCAAGTTATTCTAATGAGATTTTAAAGTTATTAAAAGAACGCATAATGAAAATTGAAAATAATGATTCAAACATAATACCAATACCACGATTAGGAAAAAATATATTAAATTTTGATAAAGATATCTCTGATTTTTTAGAAAGAAATACAATAACAATTGAAGCTACTTCTATTTGGGAGATTGATGAAATAGGCAATGTTACAATAAATCTTAGCAGTCGAAAATGGTGGGAATTTTAGAAATAACATTAAAAAACTACTTCAAATCATCATCATACTTTTTTCTATTGCTACTTTTAGTCAAAATATATCTGAAATTAAAGCAGACCTTGCTGTTTTAGATAGCTTATATCAAAAAGAAAATTGATTTTTTACACAGATAATCTAAAAACCTACGTATAAAAACTGTAAAGTATCAATTATTTATCCACACCAATAAAAAAGTTTAATTTGTTTATATGCTTTATTTTCTCTGATTTCTTTACATGTCTTTTTCCCTCTATCGTATTTCTTTGCTTTTTCGTTGAATGGTAATAAACCAATTTCTAATCTTTTACGATCTATTTCTTCAAATAAAGTTGAATCTTTTGTTTGATGCCATTCGTTATAATAACTTTTAGAATCGCTTTTTAAAGCATAAAAGTCAATAATTTCAGCATATAAATCTGATGGTAAATTTCCTTTATAGACTTCTTCTTTTAATAAATTGTTAATATCATTATTTTCTCTTGGAAAAGTGTAATAATGAATTAAAATGAGTTTCGCTTTGTTATTTCCAAATGTATAACTATATGAGTTTTTTCTTCCTATACGATATACATCAATCATTCTTTCTTCTGGGAATCCGTGTTCTTGAATTATTGGAATTAATTTATTTTCGACAATTTCTTTAACGATGGAATCATATTTTTTTTCATAAAGTGCTTTATTAACTGTATCTATGTTTGACAAGGAGTCTAAATAATGTATCTTCCATTTATTATCTAAATCTGAAAGCTTATTAATTGTGTCAACCATATATTGGTTAATTTGGCTTTTATATTTTTGGTTAGCAATCTGAAATTTTTTTTCAATAAAATCCTTACCAACATGTTTATTCATATATTCATTTAATAAGGTATCTTTATAAAAATATTCAGGTAATAATCCTCTTTCCATTCCATTAATAAGGAATTTTTTAAATTGTCTCTTATCATTTTCAACGGCTGCAACTTGCATTGCGGTAAAACAATTTTTAGCAATTGGTTTTACTTTTATATTTAGGGCTTTTGAATAATACGTTAAGGCCTTGCTGTTTTCTCCATTCAAAACGTATGATTCTGCTTTATTTATGTTATGAGTATATTCTATGTATTTATTTGTGTGTTTACTTACTTTTAAAGTATTACAGGAAACAAAAGAAACTATTAAAATATTTAAAACAATAAAACATATTTTATGAGTTGGTGATTTAATCATTTATTTATCTAAAAATATTGAATTTAAAAGTTTATTTATCAATAACTCAAATGTATTTAATTTATTACATTTTTTTTAATACAATTTTGTGAATTTTATTTTCCATAACTATCAAAATTTTAAAAGAGTTAAATATCTCAAAAATAAGGTCTTGTAAGAAGTTTAGTATTAGAATATTTTGTGTTTCTTCTTTTGAAATTGTTTTTTATTTATTTTTATTACTATTACCGCTTATTTGAATTACTGCCTTTACATTTGAATTTTGGTAATTTGCTTGCTTATTTAATGAATTGTAGTACTTGATCTATTTGCAGTCCCATGTATTCACAAAATTCTTCTAGTGTGATTACTTGGTGTTTTTGTTTATTTAGTTGTTTTTTTATGTTAGCAATAATGTTTCGGCATTGTCTTTCGCTTTTTCCTGTTATTCTCTGGATGTCTTTTGGGTAGATACAAATTCTGTTCATGTTGTTTATTTTTATGATTATACTTCATTATTGCTTACTGGTGTGTTATTGCACTTATCCTAGGCTTTGATAGGACTTTGATAAGGCTTTGATAGGGCTTTATAGTTTTTTTGAGGACAATAATTATTCCAATTATTTGTAGGAATTATCTATTAACATTTTTTTAGCTTTCTTGTTGTTGTTTTCGGCAAAAACGGCAATATCAGTCTATTACAGAAGTGCTGGGTTGTTTTTTTGGTCTTTGGCATTGTGCTTGATTTTGGTTTTACAAGTGATTTTGAGATCACATTTTGTTTCACTTAAATTTTATATGCTATGGCAAAAATTAATGGAATTATCAAGATTGAAGGTACGGTTGAGGATCTTACTTTCTACAAAAGAAATGGGAAGATTTTTGTACGCAGAAAAGGGGGTATCTCTAAGGAGCGTATTGAAAATGACTCGAATTTTGTTCGTACTCGCGAGAATAATACGGAGTTTGGGCATAGTGGCAAGAGTGGCAAGGTGCTTCGTTTGGCTTTGGGAAGTATGGTTTTCAAGGCTAAGGATAGTAAGCTTTCTAGTCGTTTGCTAACGGTTATGTCTCGTATTAAGAATTTGGATTTAACTTCTTCTAGGGGTATGCGAAGAGTGGGGCTTGGTTTGTCTTCTCTTGAGGGAAGGATGGTTTTGAAGGGGTTTGATTTTAATGCGAATGCTCCGTTTAATACTGTGTTTTTTGCTCCTTATGTATTGGATACTTCGACGGGAGGTGTTAGTATTAATGATTTTATTCCGGCTGAGCAATTGCTTTTTCCTCCAGGGGCTACGCATGTGAGTTTTCAAAGTGCTGCTTTGGCTATTGATTTTGAAACGGAGGTTTCTGAGTTGGCTTATAGCGCGGTGGTGAATGTTCCTATTAATTATACGGCTGTTTCACCGGTGTTAACTCCTACTGCTGTTCCTACGGGTACGGGTGTACAACTTTTTTTGATTGGTATTACTTTTTTCCAAGAGGTTAATGGGGTGCAGTATTCTTTAAAAAATGAATCTTATAATGTTTTGCATATTTTAGATGTATTGTAATTGTTTGATCTCTGTTATTTTTTAGACTCCTTGTTGTTGTTCAGCAGGGAGTTTTTTTGTTTTTTGTTCTCGGTTATAGGTTGTGGATTGTGGGTTTGTGGTCTCTTGAAATAAATTTACAGTTTCAAAGAATCTTTGAATTGTTTTGTGGAGCTACTTATGGGATGCTTACAGCATGACAAGATGTGTGATTAATCGTTATTAATGGGATTCCTCCTAGTGTCGGAATGACAAGATTGTGAGTAATGAAAAGTTAGAAGTTAGAAATGAAGTGTTGAATTGCTTTGTGGAGCTACTTATGGGATGCTTACAGCATGACAAGATGGTGTGATTGATTGTTGCTAATGAGATTCCTCCTAGCGTCGGAATGACAAGATGATGGGGAAATGAAAAGTTAGAAATGAAGTGTTGAATTGGTTTGGGGAGCTACTTATGGATGCTTACAGCATGACAAGATGTGTGATTGATTGTTATTAATGGGGTTCCTCCTAGCGTCGGAATGAAAGATGGTGGGGAAATGAAAAGTTAGAAGTTAGAAATGAATCTTTGAATTGTTTTGTGGAGCTACTTATGGGATGCTTACAGCATGACAAGGTGGTGTGATTGATTGTTACTAATAGGATTCCTCCTAGCGTCGGAATGACAAGATTGTGAGTAATGAAAAACTATGAGCTATGAATTAACTTGAGTTCGATATACATTTCATTGAATTCTCAGTTGTATGTCTTTTATACATCTATTTTTTACTAGTTTATTTATTTTGAGTTATAAGATGCAGTTTTTTATATATTTCTAACAATATAAATTCATTTTCATCTATATAATTTTTTGTTTGGCTAAATAGTGTTTCTACTAAATTATCTATTGCTTTTTCTTCATTAATCAATAGTTGTAAGAGATTTATATCTTTAAAACTAACTGGAAGGCCTTCAAAATTATTAAACTCTATTAAATTACGCCACCATCCCCATATAGGAACATTAAATTCACTAAAAAGGGATCTATTGTTATCTCCTATATCTAAAAAACCGATAAATAGCTTACCTTGATGGTGTCCATTTCCACTAAAAGATTCAATACTAATAGATATTCCTAAATCTTGATATGATATAGGATAAAACATAATCTTAGCATACGTATCACTAATTTTTCCTGACTTTATCATTCGATATTTTTCTGAAAAAGTTACTTCAAATCTTTGAAATAATCTATTTCTTACTTTTTCTGCAATACTAAATTTAGCATTGTCAAAATTTGAATTTATCAGACTTGCACTTTCAAAATTAGCTTGAATAAGTTTTATTACGTCTTCTTCCATTTTTTGGTTTGTTAATTGTCCTGTTAGTTTATTAATTAAAATGATGTATTGTTTAATGGTTTCTCTCAGCACTGGTTGTGTTGATGCTTCTTTTACACATTTTTCTAGCCATTCAACAATCGTATATTTATAAGAGATGCAATGAAAATCTGTACCTGATACTAAATTGCCCTTGCTTTTTTGTGTAGGTTCGTTACCTAGTAGTGTTAAATATAGGACAGTACTTTTATCTGTATTATGATTGTAATACCTTTCAATTTGGGCATTTTGATCATTTGCATATATTTTATTTTCAATATATATGCTGTGATTCTTATCATCTATTAAGGCGATATCTATGCGTCCTCCTGATTTATCTAAATAATTTGTTTTACCAATCGATTTTTCTATAAAAACATTGGTATTGTTGCTATCTAAAGATACCGTATTTAAATCGATTTGTTTTAAAAATAATTCAAGAAAAATAGCACCTAAATCATGTGAACCTTTTGGATTTAAAAGTTCGGCAATAAATCTTGAATGTGTTTTATTTTCATCTGATTCCATCCCAAGAATGGAAAAAATATTAAAATTTTCTCCATTAAGTCGAGCAAGTTCTTTATTATACTTAGAGATTGTATTTACTTGATGCAACAAGTTTGTTATATTTTTTAAATCCATGGTTTTACTCTTATTGATAAAAGTTTTTGGTTGCAATTATTTCAAATTATTACAAAATAGATAGTGATTCATTTTTCAATTGAAGTACTTAGGCATATAGGAATATTAAACTGTATTTTACTTTTTTACATTTTTTCTAAAAGTAGTCCGTTTAATTTTTCAAACTCGTAATTATCGCTCTAAAACTCTCCAAACCAGCCTCAATATTCTCTACTATATCCAAAGCCAATTCATCAGGGTCAGGTAAGTTATCTAAATCCGCTAATGATTTGTCTTTTAACCATGTGATATCTAAACTAGTTTTATCTCTTGCTATAATTTCATCATAACCAAACTTTCTCCAACGTCCTTCTGGATTGGTTTCTGCATTGTAGGTTTCTTTTCGTTTAGCTCTATTGCCAGATTTATATAAATCAATGAAGTCTTTTAAATCGGAAAGTTTTAAAGGATTCTTTTTTAAGGTATGATGTACATTGGTTCTATAATCATAGACCCAAACCTCTTTTGTCCAAGGTTCTTTGCTTGACGGTTTTCCATCAAAGAATAACACATTTGCTTTTACACCATTGGCATAGAAAATACCTGTAGGCAAACGTAAAATAGTGTGTAAATCGGTAGTTTCTAATAATTTCTTACGAACTGTTTCACCCACACCACCTTCAAATAAAACATTATCAGGTAATACTACTGCGGCTTGACCTGTAGTTTTAAGCATAGTGCGAATGTGTTGCACAAAATTCAACTGCTTATTGCTTGTTGTTACCCAAAAGTCTTGACGGTTATACGTTAAATCTTCTTTTTCTTGTTCACCGTCTGCATTGGTAAACGTCATGCTACTTTTTTTACCAAAAGGTGGATTGGCAAGGATGTAATCAAAACGAGTGCCTGAATCGGTTATTAAGGAATCATTTGGTGAAATAAAATTATCAGAATCAATGTCTCCAATGTTATGCAAAAACAAATTCATTAAAGCCAAACGTCTTGTACTCGCTACAATTTCATTACCAAAAAACGTTTCATATTTCAAGAACTTGGCTGCCTCTTTATCTAGGTTACGATTTTCTACAATCCAATCATAAGCTGCTAAAAAGAAACCTCCTGTACCACAAGCTGGATCCGCAATGGTTTTCATAGGTTCGGGTTGCAGACATTCTACCATAGCCTTAATTAAAGGTCTTGGGGTAAAGTACTGACCCGCTCCACTCTTAGTGTCTTCTGCGTTCTTTTCTAAAATACCTTCATAGATATCCCCTTTGTCTTTTACGCCCATTAAAATCCAACTTTCGGCATTGATTAAAGCGATGAGCTTATACAACTTGGCTGGGTCTTGTATTTTGTTTTGACTCTTGACAAAGATTTGTCCTAATATTCCTTTTTCTTTTGCCAGTTCGCGTAACATTATGTTATAATGGCTTTCCAACTCGCTACCACTTTTATTAGTTAAGGTTTCCCAAGCAAACTCGCTAGGAATAGGCATGGTTCTATTGTGTGGTGGTTTAGTGTATTCATCTGCCATTTTTAGGAACAACAAATACGTTAGTTGTTCCAAGTAATCACCATACCCAACACCATCGTCTCTAAGGGTTTGGCAAAAAGCCCATACTTTACTGACTATACTGGATGCGTTTGTGTTTTCTTTGCTCATTTGTTTATTTGGTTTATTAAATAATTTAAAAAGGGTTCAGATTGTGAAAGTGTAAGTCTCATTACTGCTTTCCAGTAATTCAATCCAAACTGCATTTGTAATTGATTAGCATCAGTATTTAATTTTTGACTTAAATCTTCAACCGTAGGGTTTGCAACATATATTTTGAACATTCTTATCATTTCTCCTAATTCATCCGTAGATGTATCTTTGAACAATTGTAATAATTCGAGTCTTTTATAATGCTTCTTAGCAATGTCAAAAAAGAAGGAGTTGATAATATTATTGGGATTCAATAATTGATATTCGATATGTGGAATACCTGATACAAATATAACATTCCCAAAGAGAAATTGACTATCAGGAATATTATCAATATAAAAATTTATAATTCCTCTTTCTTGATTTTCTTTCCAATAGTTCTTTTTCTTTCCGTTGCAATCTTTACAGCATGGTATTAAGTTTATTGCTAAAGCTGAAAATTCAGGATATATTGAAATTGGTAAATAATGATCATAAGTTTTAGGTTTTAGAATTCCACAATACTGACAAACACCTTTTAAATCATTATCTTGATTATCTTTTATAGCTTTCTTTAATAATTTTAAAGTATTCCCCTCACTTTTATAACAACTAACCAAATTAGGATGATTTTGTATATATAAAGAATCTTCAATTGTAATTAATTCACTAGAACTAAACTTATCTATATAATCATCAAATCTATTTTTTATATCATCTGTTAGTGCTAATAGATTATCTCTTATATCTCCATGGTCTTTATTGTTTACTATATTAGTATACCAATCAATTAAATTTTCAGTAGAAATATTATTAAGATTTTTCATTATTGATTTTTATTAAATAAACTGCTTAAATAGATTTTAGCATTTAAACTCAATTTATTATCAAACATTTGAATAATTTCTTCTAGACTATATTTTTTAGTTAAGTCTTTCAACACAGTTTTAAAGCCATCTTTAATTTCATTAGTTTCAAAAATATGCTCAGAGATTGTTGTTAAATTTTCACCAAATGATTCAATGTCTAGTGGTCTTGTATATGAAATATTTTCATCTCTCTCAAAGACATATACATTTTTTGAAGGAATTTGTTGAATTACAATTGGGGAATGAGTTGAAATTATAGCAAATGAATCAAAATCAGACATTAAATCATTTATAGAATTAATTAAATTCGAAATAGCATTTGGATGTAAATGATTTTCAGGTTCATCAAATAGAATGAGTGCATTTGTTGAAATATTTGCAATCAATTCAGTTAAAGTATAAATAATGATACTATGACCAGAACTTAAATTTATAGAATTTGATTTTTCAATCTCGTCAATATTTTTAATTGTGTATATCCATTTATCATAATCATAACCTAAATCTTCAAGATTTACAAATTTACTCAATGTGCTTACCCAAGCTTCTCTTTTTAAATAATCATTATTAATTACTTTTAAAGATGCAATATGTCTTTTAAATAATTCCATTTTATCTATTTCATCATTTTGATTTCTTAATCCACAATAAACATAAGAAAATCTTTTAGATGGCTTTGGTCTTCTAAAAGTATCAAACATGCTATAAGATAAAGCAATTATTTTTCCAAAAGGAGGTCCAATTTGATTATTAAAATAACCAATTTCATGTTCTTTTAGTTTTATATTTTTTCTAGAATTAAAAGTATTTGTAAAGTCTTTTGTTCTTGAGTAATTTAAAGAGTTAGCTAAATTTGATAAAAAAACGGTTTTGCCTGTTCCATTTTTTCCAATTATAGCAAAAGTTCTTAATGGAATTTTTTTTCTCTTATCAAATTTAAAATTAACAATATGGGGATTTAAAGCATCTTTTAAAGTTGTTGTAAATGTAAATTCAATGGTATATTTTTTTCCTTCTCCACTAATAATACTACTTCCAAGCTGTAGAGCTGTTTTAGCTTCCCTTTCTCTCAAAAGAGAATGTTTTAGAGCACTTGAATCTTCAAAATTCCCATACAAACCAGGCATACAAGCAAGATCATTCAAAGAGTCTAAAACTTTTAAAACATCAATTTCATATTCTTTTTTTAATTTTTTTAATTGCTCATAATATTTAATTCCAGTTCCTAATGAAGCAAAATTATCTTCCAAATTTTCAAAAGGACTATTTAATAAAGTAAATCCTTCCTTCTCTTCTAAATTCAAATCCATAATCTTAACTTCCTCAATTATAAATCTTTCATTCCTAGAATGATAATATTGTAACTGAAAAGTTGTCTTAAAACCGTAATCATCCCAATTATTACTAACTAAAATAAAACAAGGATAAAGTAGATCTTCCTTAATTTGTTCACGATAAGCTCTAACGTAAAATTTCATATTTTTTATTTAATCTAACTCCCCAAAAATCTCATTCAAAATGTCCTCAGCAATCTCCAAAGCTCCTTCACAATTACTAAAATGTATTTCATTCTGAAAATTAGGCCAATAGCCAAATTTATTTCTAATCAAATATACTAACTCTCCTTCAATAGCCTCAATCATTTCTCTATTACAGTCATACTCTTCGGGAAATGTTACTACACTTACTGCTAGGGTTCTATGAGAATTATGTTCTTTATTCAACCATTTATAACCTTTATAGCCATTGCGAGCAGTATCATTATTTCTTTTATAATAGTTGTATGCATTGTATCCTCTTTGAAATCGTGTTTTAATAGAAGTGTGAGCTTCACCTACATAGAAGATTTCACTAGCATGATAAACTACATACAACTTACGTCTTTCATTTAAAAAGGCTAGTCCTTCATGTGGAAATATCTCTGTTTTACAGCTGTTGTTTTCTGCATCAATGAGTTTTAAATTGTATTTTTCTATTATGTATTCCACTTATTTTATATATTTTTATAGAGAAATTATGATTTGAGAGTATAATTTTTATTTAATTCTTCAAAAATTTTATTACTATAAAAATCTTGACCTGAACCTGATTTGCTAACAATATCTAAGTATCTTTTTTTATGAAAATCAGGGTTATCTTTTATTGATTTCATGATCTTATTAAATTTAGTGCCTTGTTTAAAATCAGAATATATTTCCCTACATTTATTCGTAACTTGATTATATTTTAAAGTATAAATTGTTTTAAATAAACTTTCTTCTTCAATGCTAATTTTTTGAGCATCTATATCATTAGATAATTTTCCTTCTATGACTTTGTTTACAAATATTGATGCCTTTGAAGAATCTTTAGTTATAGCTGCTATAATATCAGCATTTTTCACTCTATTTTCATTAACCACTGATACATTAAAACCAGTTAAAATACTCTCTTCAATTCCTTCTTTATTTAATTTTTCTGTAGAATATATTATACTTTTAATGAAGTTTTGAACTGAAGAAGATGATTCATTTAATATTGATTCTTTATTTAAAAAATCTATTGGACTAACAAATGGTTTAAATCCAATAGGTAATAATATTAAGTTGGTTTCTTCGGCTAAATCATTATTAAAATATTTTTTCAAAAAATCATTGTAGAAATAAACACTTTTGTGCAAAAGTGAATATAACACAGCATCTAAATTATCTTTATAGAAATGTATGACATTGCATCTAAACTCATAGATTTTATTTAAGTTTTCTTCAGTGGTTCTAAAACTATTTCCTATTTTAGAGGAAACAAAATGCAAACATTCTTCAAAAGGTTTTGTTGTTCCATCTTTTTTTATAATTCTTACTTCTGGGTTATATTCGGCTATGTAAGCTTTTAATAATAATTCCCATGCATTGATAATTAATATTGATGTAATTTCATATCTGTAACTAAATATTGGTTTATTATGAATTTCAATTCCAGCAATGATAGCTGATTTTGAATTTTCTAATAGACTTTCTTTTATAGCACTCATATTTTATCTTTTTAAACCAACTCCCCACTAAAAGCCTTTTTCAATATACTCTGTCTCAACGACTCTGCTTGTAACAAACTATGTGCAATGCTTTCCTCCATTTTATCGGCAACACTTAAACGTCTTTCTAGCTCTAGGACTATTTCATTTTGCTCTTCTATTTTAGGAATAGGAATAGGAATTTTATTCATGTTAGCTTGATTTAATTTTGGCTGAGCAGTTCCAGTTACATATTCTGCAAGATTTAATGAATTGAAATAATATGACAAAAAATCAATATTTAATAATTCTTTAGTTTGGACAATATGAGCATGATTATTAACCCAAAATTTACCTTCAACTAAAAATGCAAGTGGTCTTGATTTACTTACTAAGTTAGCTCCATCTTCTCCAATAAGTAAGTATTTACCATCAAATAAGAAATCGTCTATATAATCAACAATTTCGGTAGCTCCATAATATCTAAATTTTCCTTGTCTTTTAGCTCTTACATCTCTACTAAGTGGGCGTCTTTTTCCGTCATAATTATTTACGACTTCACCAAATTTCATAATTTCCCAACTCTTTGGCAACTCACCATCCTTAACATTATCATTCGTTAACTTTCCTTCAAAAGCCCATTTCAAAACACTTTGTCTATAGGTTTTGAGTTGCTGTTGTGCGGTTTTTAAATCTTCTATGCCTTTGTCTAGCTCACTAAAAAGTTCTTCTATTTTGGAGACTATGGCTTGTTGGGTTTCTATGCATGGATAAGGAATTAGAGTTTCTCTAATAGTTTCACCAGATATAGCTCTAAAAGTAGTTCCAGTTCCTTTACTATCTAATTCATATTGAATACTTCTTAAAAAGTAAAAACCATATTTATAATTTTCAAATCTTAAAGCTGCTAATCCTCTTCCAATACAACATTGTTGATTAGCAATATTTGTAGTTCCAACAGGAGCTCTTACAGAAAGTAAAATATCAAAAGGTTCTGCAATTTTTTTAGGTTTATTACAATATTTTCTTGCTATTGGATATAAATCTGTAAATTCTGCTTTACCTTGAAAAAAAGGCATTCCTATTGCATTTTCATTATAAGTGTCACTCGGTGGTGATTGTCCCATAATAATTTTACAAACTTCGTCTAGAGTTTTTATTTGCCAGTTTTTTTTCATTTTACTTCTTCTTATTGCCACTATCTAATAATGATAGTAAAGCTGCAATACCTGCTATTACTGCACCCGCAGTTACAATGTCTTCTATTACATTTGGTTTTCTAACAGGTTTATCTTCGTTTTCTTTGAACAATTGTTGAATGGCTAATTGTGGATTATTTCTATTAAATCTTATAAATTCAATATCATTTCTATATACATTTACACCTTCTTCTACTAATAAAATTCTTTGTTTGCCAAGCTTTTCAGCAATTTGCCACTCGTTAAATACATTGTTTATGGAGTCACTGTGATTTGTAATTAATCCAAGAAATAATTCAGAATTATTAATGTAATTTTTAGATAAATAATTATTATCAGATAATTGAACAGTATTTCCTTTCTCCCTTAGTTTACTCACTAAGAGTGTTAATAGATATAATTCTTTATCTATAAACGAATATGATACAAAAACTCTCATTCTTCTATTTGTTTTTCAAATTGTTCAAATGCATTTTCAAAATCTACTTTAGCATTATTTATTATAAAGTTCTCTTTATAATATTTTGGGAAAAATGATTTTAGTAGTGATTCAGAAGCTATTAATTTTCTCCATAGTTGTGCACCATTCCATATTACTGCTTTTAATTTGTCATTATCTTTTAATAGTTTTTTTAATTGACTACTTGCATCACTTTTGCATACTAACAAATAACCACTTGCTTTATTACTATCTAATATCGAATATAAATTATTAGTATTAATATCTTTATTACCAACAGCTCTTTTTTGAGATTTACATTCAACGACCCATCTATGTGTGTGTTTTCCTATGGCATCTTCAAAATGAAAATCTACTAAAATATCACAACCATTGTCACAGCCAATTCCTGTATCATCTACATCAATATCTGAGATATGAAAATCTTGCTTTTCATTTTTTAAGCAACGAAAATATTCAGCTACAATTTGTTGGAATAAATCAGGATCTGTTATATCATGAATTGGTATTGAGTTTTTCATTCCTTCTGCCATTACGCTGCTAATACTTTATTTAATTCATTAATAATCAAGTCAGTTTCTTCCCCAAACAACGCCCACATTTTACTCAAACCACCTTCTGCATTAAAAGGGCTTAAATCAAAATCGTCTTTTTCTATGCTAAAACTTTTGGCTACATAATCTTTCATCATGCGCAACCATTGCATTTGGTCTTCGGTAAAGGCATTGTGTTTTCCTGCATTTTTTTCAAAAATCCATTTTTTAAAATTAGCATCTACCGTTTTGTCATAACTGGTCAACGTACTATCCATACCCACCACTCTTCGTATCAAAGATACTAAAGCGATTAACTCGTTTTTAGCAGAGCCATTGGTTTTTTCTAATTGTTCGTAGGCTTTCCAAACACTCACAGGAGCTAATAAAGGTTTTTCAGTTTTTAGTTTTTCGCACAGTTCCTTTATCATGGTATAGGTAAAAGTGCGGTGTCTGAACTCTTGGGCATAAAAGATTTGCAAAGCGGTTATTTCGTCTTTGTTGGTTTCAATCCACGTTTTAAAGTCTTCAATCAATGCTTTGCTGGTTACTTCTTGGTCTTTTACCCAACCTATATTGGTAATGGTATCTATATTGACGACATCAATAATTTGGTCTAGCTTTTTACGAATGTCAATAATAAAATTACGTAAATCAGGACTGTTAAAAACCGCTACGGCATCGTCTATCAATTGTTGATTGGCTTTTTCAATGGCAGCTTCTATGTCAGCTGGAGGCATTCCTCTCATTTCGCTTTTGACTTTCCACTTCTGACTTTCAATTGTATCTGGGTCGTGCGCATTTAGTAGTTTTTGTACCACTTGGTTAATGCTTAAACCATTGGCTTTTTCGGTAAATTCCTTTTTATGTTTGTCTTGCAATTGTTTTTCCAAACGAATTAAGCGATTGGCAAGCGTACTCATCATTTCTTCGGAAGTATTACCCATCGCTACACTCGTAATTACATCTTTTAAAGAAATGCCTGGTGCTTTTTCTAGAGGTCGGCTATCTGTTTTTTGCGATTGCTCCACACCAATAGCATCGATAATTACAAAATGATCTTTGCTAAACTTGGCTGTAGGTGTACCTTTGGCTTTCAATTCCTCAATAGAACAAGTACGCGTGCCACGACCTTTCATTTGTTCGTAATAACTTCTGCTTTTCACATCACGCATAAACAACAACACTTCTAAAGGTCTAATGTCGGTTCCTGTGGCAATCATATCTACCGTAACGGCAATACGTGGGTAATACTCGTTTCGAAACTGTTGCAAGACGCTTTTGGGGTCTTCTTCTGAACGATAGGTTATCTTTTTACAAAACTTGTTTTCTTCTCCAAATTCTTCTCGTACAATGTCGATAATGTCTTCTGCATGACTGTCGGTTTTGGCAAATATCAACATTTTTGGTACTTCAAAGGCAGACAGGTCGCAATCTTTTTCTACAGCAGACAGGTCGCAACCTTTTTCTACAGCAGACAGGTCGCAACCTTTTTCTACAGCAGACAGGTCGCAACCTTTTTCTACAGCAGACAGGTCGCAACCTTTTTCTACAGCAGACAGGTCGCAACCTTTTTCTACAGCAGACAGGTCGCAACCTGTCTCTACAGGGTATCGGTCAGGAAACATGGCTGGCAAATTGTCTTTTGTTGCTTTTATAATGGTTCTTATCGTACTTGGGTTCACAATGTCTTTATCTAATTGTTTGCCACTATATACTTCATCTTCATCCAAGGCTTCCCAAAACTTTTTACGGGTTTGTCGGGAACGCTTGTCGATAAGAGGACTAAACTCTTTTAAAATACTAGCTCCGTTTTTGGTAATTTCGGTTTCAATGGTGAATACATTATAAGGCACTAAAACCCCATCAATAACGGCTTTTTCATAGCCATAATCAGACACCAAATTTTGATTGAAATAACCAAAGGTTCTATTGTCTGGTGTAGCGGTTAACCCAATTTGGAACACATCAAAATAATCCAACACTTGTTTCCAAAGGTTGTAAATACTTCTATGGCATTCGTCAATGACTACAAAGTCAAAAAACTCAATTGGCACTTTTTCATTGTACCCAACAGGAACGGGTTCTTTTGGAATAAAACGAGATTCATTAGGATTTTCTTCTTCGGCACTTTCGTCTAGTTCTGTATCTTTTAAAATAGAATACATGCGTTGAATGGTGCTGATATAGACTTGCGAATCATTAGGGATAAACGAACTGTTTAATCGCGTAACCCCATACAATTCGGTGAATAATCTATTGTCTTCATTAGCCGTAAAAGCTCGGAACTCACTTTCGGCTTGTTCTCCTAAGTTTTTGGTATCTACTAAAAATAAAATACGTTTGGCTTTGGCATATTTTAGCAATCGATAAATAAAGGTAATGGCTGTAAAAGTCTTTCCAGAACCTGTTGCCATTTGTATTAAGGCTTTTGGGCGTTGGTCTTTAAAAGAAATGTCTAAATTGGTAATAGCAGTTACTTGGCAATCCCGCAAACCTTCTACTGGCAATGCTGGTAAATCTTGTAAACGAGCACGTAAGGATTTTTCTTGTCCAATCCATTGCACTAAAGTTTCTGGTCTGTGAAATGTAAACAAGTTTCTTGCTCGTGGTTTTGGGTCTCTATAATCGGTAAACTTTACAATTTCTCCATTGCTTAAATAGACAAAAGGCAAAGGTTTATTATCGAGTAAACGTAATTTTGCTTTGGCATAACCTTCCGCTTGGTCTTCTGCTGCGGTTAAGATACCACCTAGCTCTGCACGCTTGGCTTCAATAATTCCCACAGGCTTTTTATCTACAAATAAAACATAATCGGCAGGACCAATATCTGTTTGGTATTCCTTTATAGCAATCCCTAAACCCGCCGCAAGATTAAATTTATTTTTATCTTGTATAATCCATCCACAAGCAACTAATTGTTTGTCAATGGTATCACGTGCTATTTGTTCTGGGTTTTGGTTGGTCATTTGTTTTATATGATGCTTTTCAAACTTAGCGAAAATTATTGGTACTACCAACAGGTATTTCTACGTGTTTTTTGCAAAGATAAACTAAGCTGCTAAGGCAAGCTTACGGGAAACCGTATTTGAAGAATGGAAAGTTTACAGTTTAAAGTTTCAATGAAGCTTTGAATTGGTTTGGGGAGCTACTTATGGGATGCTTACAGCATGACAAGATGGTGTGATTGATTGTTACTAATGAGATTCCTCCTAGTGTCGGAATGACAAGATGATGGGGAAATGAAGCGTTGAATTTGTTTGAGGAACTACTTATGGGATGCTTGCAGCATGACAAGATGGTGTGATTGATTGTTATAATGGGATTACTCCTAGTGTTAGAATGACAAGATTGTGGGGAAATAAAAAGTTAGAAGTTAGAAATGAAGCGTTGAATTGGTTTGTGGAGCTACTTATGGGATGCTTACAGCATGACAAGATGTGTGATTAATCGTTATTAATGGGATTCCTCCTAGCGTCGGAATGACAAGATTGTGAGTAATGAAAAGTTAGAAGTTAGAAATGAAGCATTGAATCGATTTGGGGAGCTACTTATGGGATGCTTACAGCATGACAAGATGGTGTGATTAATTATTACTGATGAGGTCCTCCTAGCGTCGGAATGAAATATGATGGGGAAATGAAGCGTTAGAAGTTAGAAATGAAGTGTTGAATTGCTTTGGGGAGCTACTTATGGGATGCTTACAGCATGACAAGATGTGTGATTAATCGTTATTAATGGGATTCCTCCTAGTGTCGGAATGACAAGATGATGGGGAAATGAAAAGTTAGAAGTTAGAAATGAAGCATTGAATCGGTTTGGGGAGCTACTTATGGGATGCTTACAGCATGACAAGATGGTGTGATTGATTGTTACTTATAGGATTCCTTCTAGTGTCGGAATGACAAGATGATGGGGAAATGAAGCGTTAGAAGTTAGAAATGAATCTTTGAATTGTTTTGTGGAGCTACTTATGGGATGCTTACAGCATGACAAGGTGGTGTGATTGATTGTTACTAATAGGATTCCTCCCAGTGTCGGAATGACAAGATTGTGAGTAATGAAAAGTTGGAAGTTAGAAATGAAGCATTGAATCGGTTTGTGGGGCTACTTATGGGATGCTTACAGCATGACAAGATGGTGTGATTGATTGTTGCTAATGGGGTTCCTCCTAGCGTCGGAATGACAAGATTGTGGGAAATAAAAAAAATGATAACATCTTTGTGTAAAAATAACTTGTTGTAAAAAAATATAATTATTTTTTGCTTTTTTACTTGATAAATCTATACTTTCTTGTATATAGTTAAAAATAATTATTTGTTTTAAAAATACAATTATGTTTTTATTTTTATTTAACTGATCTATATTTTACACTCTTATTGTCTTGCTTCTAAGGCAGACAATAGTTATATTTGAAACAACAAATAATAAATGAAAATTGAAAAATCGGGTGTTAATCGTCTTACTATCGAATCTTAGATTTAGAGGGCAATAATGCGTTAAATTTGTCATAATTTTACAAATATTCAAACGATAGTCTGTAACATTTTAGTTGAAAACAAGTCCTATGTTTAGTCAATCAAAATTAAAGCAAAAAAGCAAGGTGCTTTAAAAACTAAATTTTACATTCTATGAAAACAAAAAATTTAATTATTCTATTACTTATGAGTATTACCACACAAGCCCAGCAATTTGTTGGAGACTGGAAAGGAGAATTGGATGTGCAAGGCATGAAATTAGAGGTTATTTTTCATATTGCACAAAAGGACAATGTTTACACATCAACTATGGATGTTCCTATGCAAGGAGCTTCAGGAATAGCCATAGACAAAACGGAAGTAAATAATAATTCTATTACGCTAAAAGCACCACAAATGGGGATTGAATTTGTAGGTGAATTTAAAAATAAAGAAATTATAGGTGAATTTCGTCAAGCAGGAATGAAATTACCTCTTACTCTTTCTTCATTCGAAAGCAAATTGCCTGGAAATATAACTTTGCCTTCTTCTAAAGAGGAGTTAGAAAAAATGAAGGTTTATGATAAAGGAAGTTATAAGTATTCTGTTTCTGATTATTTTGCTAAACCAAAAGCTTCTGGTTTTCAATTGTCTCCAAATGGTAAATACATGTCGTATCGTGAAAAGGATGAAAACAACAAACGTCATGTTTATGTTAAAGAATTAGCTACTGGAACTGTAAAAAAGGCTATTGAGGAGAAAGATGAACTAGTGCGTAGTTATGGATGGATTAATGACGAGCGTTTATTTTTTGCTATGGATAAAGGTGGTGATGAAAATTATCATATTTATGGTGTAAATCTTGATGGAAATAATTTAAAAGATCTTACTCCTTTTGATGGTGTTAAGGCTAGTATTGATAACATTTTAAAAGAGCAAAAGGATTACATTATTGTGTCAATGAACAAAAACAATAAGCAAGTTTTTGAGCCTTTTAAATTGAATATTGTTACAGGTGCTTTAGAGCAATTGTATAAAAATGAAGATATTGCTAATCCTATTCAAGGGTATGAATTTGACAAAGACGGAAACCTTAGAGGGTATAGCAAATTGGTTAATGGTGTACAAAATCAATTCTATTACAAAGACAATAAAACGGGAGAATTTAAATTACACACTACTACCAATTGGGATGATTCATTTGGGATTATCAGCTTTAATTATGCTTCTAAAAATAAAGATGAGGCTTATGTTATAACTAATTTGGATAGTGACAAAACCCGTATTGTATTATATGATTTAGCTACTAAAAAAATTATTAAAGAAGTGTTTTCTAACCCTACATTTGATGTGAGTGGTTTAAATCTTTCAAGAAAAAGAAATTATGAAATTGATAATTTTTCTTATGAAGGTGAAAAAAGTGAAATTATACCTGTGAGTAAACTATACAAAGAAATTTATGGGTTAATGAAAAAGGAATTTCCTAATAAAGAGTCTTACATAGTTGATAAGGATGATAATGAGACTCAATTTTTAGTAATTGTGCAAAGTGATAAATTATATGGTACTTATTATCAATATAATGCTAAAACGAAGAAGTTTAAATTATTATATGATTTAATGCCTCAGTTAAAAGAAACTGACATGGCAGAAATGAGACCTATTAAATTTACTAGTAGAGATGGAAAAACAATCTATGGCTATATTACTTTACCAAAAGAGGCTTTACAAGGTAAAAAAGTGCCTTTAATTGTGAATCCTCACGGTGGTCCACAAGGTATAAGAGATTCTTGGGGTTTTAATCCTGAAACACAATTATTTGCTAGTCGTGGTTATGCTACTTTACAAGTAAACTTTAGAATATCTGGAGGTTATGGAAAAGAATTTTTACGTGCTGGTTTTAAACAAATAGGTAGAAAACTAATGGATGATGTAGAAGATGGTGTGGCTTATGCAATTGAACAAGGTTGGGTAGACAAAGATAAAATTGCTATTTATGGTGGAAGTCATGGTGGTTATGCTACATTGATGGGGTTAGTAAAAACACCTGATTTGTATGCTTGTGGTGTGAACTATGTGGGTGTTTCTAACATTTTTACTTTCTTTGATTCATTCCCAGAATATTGGAAACCTTATAAAGAAATTGTAAAACAAATTTGGTATGATTTAGATAATCCGGAAGAAGCTGCGATTGCAAAAGAAGTTTCTCCAGTTTTTCAAATCAATAAAATTAAAAAACCACTCTTTGTAATTCAAGGTGCAAATGATCCACGTGTGAATATTGCAGAATCGGATCAAATTGTAACTGGTTTAAGAGCAAAAGGTTTTGATGTGCCTTATATGGTAAAATATGATGAAGGTCATGGATTTCATAAGGAAGAAAATTCAATTGATATGTATGAGGCTACTTTAGGTTTTTTAGCAAAGAATTTAAAAAAGTAAAAAATGTATCTTTAAAATAATAAAAAGACAATTTCCACAAGAAATTGTCTTTTTTAATTTATATGTTCTTCTTATCCTTTTCTAATTCTATTCTTATATTTGAATAAAAAAATCTGATGAAAAGAAGCATTCTATTTTTTATTTTATTGTTTTCTATAAGTTTTCATTCTTGTAATGATGTTAAAGAAAAAAAGCAAAACAAATATCTAAATATTCCAGGAACTAGATTGTCAATTATTCCTCCTAATGGTTTCAAAATATCAAAAAGCATTGTAGGTCTTGAAAAAGAAAATGAATCCATGATTCAAGTGATGGATTTAATAGGTGGAAATTATGATTCAAACACAAACACTTTCACAAAATCAGAATTTGAGAATAAAGGGATTAAGGTCTTAGATTTCAAAGAGATTAAAATTGATAATTACAATGCTAAATATGCGCATTTAAAAGGAAATGAAAAAGAAGAATACATCAATTTGGTTTTTGGCGATAGTACTTTTTCGGTAATGGTAATGGCAATTTCTAATTCAAGTGACAAAACTTTATTAACAGAAATTAAAGATGCATTATTAAAAATAAAGTATGATAAAGAAATAATAATTGATGCTTTAGCTACTAGCTTTTTTGAAATTGATTCAAATGATTCAAAATTTAAATTTGCAAAATCGAGTGCAAATATGTTTATCTATTCAGAAAATGGAATTGTCAAGGAATCTTACAATAATGAGCCAATGGTTATGATTTCTACTCTTCCTAATGATTTCTCAACTACAAAAGAGATGATGACAGAAAGTATAATAAATGGTTTATTGCAAAATGGATTTAGCTTAAAAGAAGAAAGAAAGCCTGTTATTGGAAAAATAAATGGTTATGAAAGTATCGAAACTGAATATATTGCGGAATCAAAAGGTATGGAAAAACTTGTTTATTTAACCGTTTTAATAAATGATGATAAGGCGATATCTTTTTATGGGATAACTGGAACTGATTTTGAACAAAATTTGATTGAATTCAAAAAAATATCTCATAATTTAAGGTTTAAATAAAAATAGTGTTTGGTTCTTCTTTCTTTTGATTATTGGCTTTAGCAGCAGTTGTGTAATCATTTATGGCATCAAATTTGTTATCTTTGTGAAAAATTTTATTATAATTATAAAATAAAAAGATATGAAAAAAATAGTCTTTAATTTATTTGCACTTTATTTCTTAATGATGTTAGCATCGTGTAATAGTGGAAAGAATGAAAATGGTACTGAATTTTCAGTAGATGAGCCAAAAGAAATTGAAAAAACAGTTGTTACTGATAATCAAAATGAAGAAAAAGCTTATTTCATAGGTACAGGAACTGAGCCTTTTTGGGATATTAAATTAACTAACTCTACATTTATATTTAAGACAATTGATGGTGATTCTATTTCTCTTCCTTCAGTAGAACCTATTCGTGCTGCGGATAGTAATATTAAATTATATAGAACAAAAACAGATTTGTATGAATTTAATATTACTATTTCTCAATCTGAATGTACAAATGCTATGTCTGGTGAAAAATCGCCTTATAAAGTAAGTATAGAGTATAAAAAGAATGAAGATTTAACTTTTACAAAGATTAATGGTTGCGGACATTATGTTACTGATTACCGTTTACATGATATTTGGGTTCTTGAAGAATTAAATGGAAAGAAGGTTGGTATTGCTGATTTTAGTAAAGAATTGCCTCAAATGGAGGTTAATGCTAAGGAGAATACTTTTTCAGGACATGCTGGTTGTAACAGAATGAATGGGAAATTGTTTTTTGAAAAAGGCTTACTTCGTTTCGTAAATGTTGTTACAACACGAATGATGTGTGGTCCAGGTAATAAAGAAGGTGAATTTGTAAAAGCATTATCTAGTAGTATTCATTATAAAATAGAAAACAATAGACTTACTTTATCAAATCCTGATAAAACAACTGTTGTCTTTAAAAAAGTGGATTAATTTTGTTCTTTTGAAAGCAATAAAAGTTTATAAAAAAACCATAGTTGAAAAACTATGGTTTTTTTGTATTTTAAATGTCTAAACGATTTATTTTATACTGTCTTTTCTACCAATATAAGTATGTAGAAAATCTCCTTTAGGTGTTCCTAAATCAAAAGAACTCCATTTTGTTAGTAAACGTGTACTTGTTCTTGCTTCATCTCTGTCCATTCCTTCATATTCTATTCTATAAATAGCAGAATACATTTCGGCTCTTCCTACTCCATGGTAACAATGTATTAATACAGGGTAATTATCTTGATCATCCATAATTTTAAAAAACATATCTAAATTATGTTTTTGTGGTACTTGGTCTGAACCGTTGTTAAAATAAGTTACGCCTTCAATTTTTGAAACGGCTTCTTTTTCAGCAAGTAATTCAGCAGGTACTTCTGGATTGTTAACATCGTCACCTGTTCCTGGAAAACGCAAATCAATAACACTTTTAATGCCATATTTTTTTACATAATCTTCAATTTCATCTGGCGGAATTACACCACTTTTATATACCTTTCCTTCTGTAATTGTTTCAAAATTATGATTAATATGCATATCATAAGCATATTTTCCTCCATAAATTGCAGCTAGCAAAATGACTAAATATAATAGCTTTTTTTTCATTTATTCTTATTTGGTTGATAATTTTTTATCTATTATTTTATTAAAATAGTCTTGAATAAATGCTTTACACTCTTGTTCTAATTTATTCATTTTTTGATTTCGATTAGAAATTAAATTCTGTATTAATTTTTTGTCCTTTTCATCATAAAAGCCAATTGCATTTTTTCCATCAAAGACGCAAATATAACCATCTTTCATGAAATAGTAATTATTGGAATTGTAATTAATTAAATATGGTTTTATGTCTTTTTCTTTGGTTAATAAACTTCTTCCCCAACTTCTAAATGGTTTGTCATATCCTATCATATCCATCACTGTTGGATATATATCTATGTGTTGTGCAATTTCATCACTGTTTCCTACTAAATCACTGTTTGGTTTATAAATTAATATTGGCACAGCTAACCTATTCATTATATTATGATAATAGTCTTCAAAATAATTCACTTGATTACAGTGGTCTGCTGTAATTACAAAAATTGTATTATTAAACCAAGGTTCTTTTTTAGCTGCATTAAAAAATTGTTTAAAAGCAAAATCTGTATACCCTACACATTGATGCATTGGGATATTTCCTTTTGGAAACTTATCTTTATATTTTTCTGGAACGACGTAAGGTTCATGTGAAGAAACGGTAAAAATAGTACTAAAGAAAGGTTGTTTCTTTTTACTTATTGTAGTATTCATAAATTGCATGAATGGTTCGTCCCAAATTCCCCATGAGCCATCAAAATCGGTATCATTTCCATATTCAGTCATACCGTAATAATGATCAAACCCTAAGATGTTTCCATAACCTAAAAATCCCATAGAACCATTTGGAGCACCGTGAAAAAATGAGGTATCATATCCTTTTTCTTTTAAACAAGAGACCATCGATTCTATTTTCTGCTTTGCATAAGGAGAAGATGTAAAAGCATCTTTAAAAGAAGGTATTCCTGAAAGAACAGAGGACATTCCATGAATTGATTTGTATCCATTTGCATAAGCATTAGTATAAATCATGCTATGATTTGCGAGTGAATCTAAAAAAGGAGTATAACTTACGTAATCTTTAATATTTAAATGTTTATTAAATGCTCCACAATATTCTCTTCCTAAACTTTCTGTTATAATTAAAACAATATTGGGTTTAGATGGATTATTTGAACTATAAAACTTGATTGGTTTAAAGCTTTCTTCAATAACTTCATTAGAAATATTAAAATCTTGTTTTTTGAATGTTTTAACTCCTAAAGTTCGTAAAAAAGTAAATGTTGAATTTAATACTAAATCGGCTTGTTGAATTTTTGCTACATGGCGGTTTGCATCAACTAAATTGATTGGACGTGTACTTTTTTTAAAATCTCCTCTTATTCCTCCTACACATAAAGTAGCAACAATTAATACTCCTAAAATTGATTTAAGAACATACCCTACTTTTGATTTTATTTGTGTATCATTTTTAATTTTCACTCTATTATATAAGAACACCCATAATGCACAAGTTAATATATATAATATAAATACATGCCAATATGTAATAACAAAACGAAATAGCATACCTCCTTTTGATTCTTCGTGCTTAATAATATCCCAAGCGGCAAGTGTTAATCTTGAAAAATTGTATTTATAGTATATAAAATCTATAAAATTGAGAGAATACAGTGATAGATTTGAAATAAAATACAACCAAAATAATCCTTTTTGATATTTTTTATGTGTATTTATAAAAAATGGAAGAATTGATAAAAGAATAAATAATCCATTAATATACAAAATTGAAGTTGTATCAAATGCTAATCCATGATATGAAATCTTTAAAAATTCTATAATAGAAGAAACTTCAACCATTTCAGAATTATACAAATAGAATAAGATTCTGGCAAAAAAATAGAACAAATAAGCTAATAAAATCCTATAAGCTAAAACTTTATATTCTTCTAATCTAAAAAACAACTTCATTAATTTTTATTATAAATTTTGTACAAAAATAACAATATTGATAGTTTAACTCACATTTTTTTTATTTATCCTTTTTTTTACTAAATTGCAATACTAAATTTTAACCTAAACTATGTCAACAATCACTCGTTTATTTGACTTTCCTTATCACCAACTAGAAAAATATAATTTATCTGATGCATTAGTTACTAAGTATAATGGCGAATGGGTAAAGACTTCTACAAAAGAATATATAGATAAAGCAAATGCTATTTCTAGAGCATTGCTAAGAATGAATGTTCAAAAAAATGACAAAATCGCACTTATATCTTCTAGTAATAGAACAGAATGGAATATTTGCGATATTGGTATTTTACAAACAGGAGCTCAAACTGTACCTATATATCCAACAATCACTTCAGAAGATTATGAATATATTTTAAATCATTCTGAATCTATATATTGTTTTGTTTCTGATGCAGAAGTGTTTGAAAAATTAAACGCAGTAAAGAAAAACATACCATCTTTAAAAGAAATATATTCATATAATGACATAGAAGGGTGTAAAAGTTGGAAAGAACTTCTAACTTTAGGAGAAGATAGTTCCAATCAAGAAAGTGTAGAAGAACGAAAAGAGAGTGTGAAAACTGATGATTTAGCTACAATCATTTATACTTCTGGAACAACAGGTAGACCAAAAGGAGTAATGCTATCGCATAAAAATATCGTTAGTAATGCTATAAATTGTACACCTCGCTTTCCAGTTGTTCCTAAAAATACAAGAGCGTTAAGTTTCTTGCCTATTTGTCATATATATGAACGAATGCTTTTATATTTATATCAATATACTGGTGTTAGTATTTATTTTGCTGAATCGATTGAAGCATTAAGTGATAACTTAAAAGAAGTAAAACCAGAAGTTATGACTGCTGTTCCAAGAGTTTTGGAAAAAGTATATGATAAAATTATTGCGAAAGGTTCTGATTTAACTGGAATTAAAAAGAAATTATTTTTCTGGGCATTGGATTTGGGCTTAGAGTTTGAACCGTACGGAAAAAATGGATGGTTTTATGAACAAAAATTAAAAATTGCTAAAAAGCTAATTTTCAGTAAATGGAAAGAAGCTTTAGGAGGTAATATTAAAGTAATTGCATGTGGAAGTGCTGCTTTACAACCAAGACTAGCTCGTGTGTTTAATGCTGGGGGTATTAATGTAATGGAAGGTTATGGATTAACAGAAACTTCTCCTGTAATTGCTGTAAATGATATGAGAAATAATGGTTTCAAAATAGGAACTGTTGGAAAACTAATCGATGAATGTGAAGTAAAAATAGCTGAAGATGGAGAAATCTTATGTAAAGGACCAAATGTAATGCTTGGCTATTTTAAAGATGAAGAGAAAACAAAAGAAGTTCTTGTAGATGGGTATTTTCATACAGGAGATATAGGAGAGATTGATAGTGAAGGTTTCTTAAAGATTACAGATCGTAAAAAAGAAATGTTTAAAACTTCGGGTGGAAAATATATAGCTCCGCAAGTGCTGGAAAATACATTTAAACAATCTCGTTTTATTGAACAAATAATGGTAATTGGTGAAGGGCAAAAAATGCCAGCAGCATTAATACAACTAAATTTTGATTTTGTTAAAGATTGGGCAAGCCGTAAAAGGTTTGATATTGGTACTTCAAATGAAACAATAATTAGTAACCCTGAAGTAATTAAACGAATTCAAGAAGAAATTGATCATGCTAATGAAAAATTTGGAAATTGGGAAAAAATTAAACGATTTGAACTTACTTCTGATGTTTGGTCAATTGAAGAAGGTCACCTAACTCCTACTATGAAATTAAAAAGAAAAATTATTTTAGAAAAATATAAAGATTTATACAATAAAATATATAATTAATTACCTAAAGCTCACTCTATTTGTGAGCTTTTTAATTTTAATAAAAATATTAACATAAAAAATACATAAATACTATGCATGCATAGTATTTTTTTATTATCTTTGAAATTATATTCTTATATGAAAGACAAAACAATAGACTACGTCCTTAGAGCTACATGGCAAGCTGTTTCAAGAATGTATAATGAGGAAGCATCAAAATATGGTGCAACTATGGCAACAGGATTTACATTATTGAGTATTGATCGAGAAAAAGGAACTCCTTCAACCATGCTAGGTCCAAAAATGGGAATGGAAGCAACAAGCTTAACCAGAACATTAAAGTCAATGGAAGAAAAAGGATTAATTAATCGTAAAAAAAATCCAATCGATGGACGAGGTGTACTTATACATCTAACTGATGAAGGAAAAGAAAAACGTGAATTATCAAAAAATACAGTACTAAAATTTAATGAAACAATTAAAGAGCATGTTTCGGAAGAAAAATTACAACACTTCATGGAAGTGGCTGAAATAATAAATGAATTAATAGCTGAAAAACAAATATATACAGAGAAAAAATAAATTATAACCAACTATGAAACGAAATATTAAGAAAGTTGCTGTCATTGGTTCAGGAATTATGGGAAGTGGAATTGCTTGCCATTTTGCAAACATTGGTGTAGAAGTTCTACTTCTAGACATTATTCCAAGAGAGTTAACAGATGTTGAAGCCAAAAAAGGGCTAACTTTAGAAAGCAAAGTTGTTAGAAATCGTTTAGTAAACGATCATTTAACAAATGCTTTAAAATCTAAACCTTCTCCTATTTATCATCCTAGTTTTGCGAATAGGATTACAACTGGGAATACTACAGATGATATGGCAAAAATTGCTAATGTAGATTGGATTATAGAAGTAGTAGTAGAAAGACTTGATATTAAAAAATTAGTTTTTGAACAAGTTGAAAAATATAGAAAACCTGGAACATTAATTACTTCAAATACATCCGGTATTCCTATCCACTTTATGAGTGAAGGAAGAAGTGAAGATTTCCAAAAACACTTCTGCGGAACGCATTTCTTCAATCCAGCACGTTACTTAAAATTATTCGAAATCATTCCTGGTCCACAAACTTCACAAGAAGTATTAGATTTCTTAAATGGTTATGGTGAAAAATTCCTAGGAAAAACTTCAGTTGTAGCAAAAGATACTCCAGCTTTTATCGGAAATAGAATTGGAATCTTCGGAATTCAAAGTTTATTCCATCAAGTAAAAGAAATGGGATTAACAGTTGAAGAAGTTGATAAATTGACTGGTCCGGTTATTGGTCGTCCAAAATCGGCTACTTTTAGAACGGTTGACGTTGTTGGTTTAGATACTCTAGTACACGTTGCGAATGGAATTTATGAAAATTGTCCGAATGATGAATCTCATGAATTATTTAAGTTACCTGAATTTGTAAACAAAATGATGGAAAACAATTGGCTTGGAAGTAAAACAGGTCAAGGTTTCTACAAAAAGGAAGGGAAAGAGATTTTAACTTTAGATTTAGATACTTTAGCATATAGAGCTAATAAAAAAGCTTCTTTTGCTACTTTAGAATTAACAAAAACAATTGACAAACCAATTGATAGATTCAAAGTTTTAGTAAAAGGAAAAGATAAGGCGGGTGATTTTTACAGAAAGAACTTTACTTCAATGTTCCAGTATGTATCTAATCGTATTCCTGAAATTACAGAAGATTTATATAAGATTGATGATGCTATGAAAGCTGGTTTCGGCTGGGAAAACGGACCATTCGAAATTTGGGATGCTATTGGTGTTGAAAAAGGAATTGAATTAATGAAAGCTGAGGGTTATGAACCAGCTGCTTGGGTTAACGAAATGCTAGCTTCTGGTATCACTTCTTTTTACTCTGTAAAAGATGGAGCAACTTACTTCTACTCTACTACAAACAAAAAAGTAGAAAAAATTCCAGGTCAAGATGCTTTTATTATTTTAAATAACATTCGCGAAAGCAAAAAAATATGGAATAACAGCGATTCTATCATTACAGATTTAGGTGATGGAATTATCAATTTGGAATTTACTTCAAAAATGAATTCTATTGGAGCTGGTGTTTTACAAGGAATCAATAAAGCAATTGATATTGCTGAAAAAGAATATAACGGACTAGTAATTGGTAATCAAGGTGCTAATTTCTCTGTTGGGGCTAACTTAGGAATGATTTTCATGATGGCTGTTGAACAAGAATATGACGAATTAAACATGGCTATCAAAATGTTTCAAGACACTATGATGCGTTGTCGTTATTCTGCAATTCCGGTTATTGCTGCTCCTCACGGAATGACTCTTGGTGGTGGTTGTGAATTAACTATGCATGCTGACAGAGCTGTTGCTGCTGCTGAAACCTATATTGGTTTAGTAGAATTTGGAGTTGGTGTAATTCCAGGTGGTGGTGGTTCTAAGGAGATGGCTTTAAGAGCTTCTGACCTATTCCGTAAAAACGATGTAGAATTAAACGTTCTACAAGAATATTTCTTAACTGTAGGTATGGCAAAAGTAGCAACTTCTGCTTATGAAGGTTTTGATACTGGAGTTCTTCAAAAAGGTAGAGATATTGTTGTGGTTAATAAAGATCGTCAAATTGCAACTGCTAAACAAGTTGCATTACAAATGGCAGAGCAAGGTTATACACAAGCTCCAAGAAGAAAAGATGTTAAAGTATTAGGAAAACAAGCTTTAGGAATGTTCTTAGTAGGAACAGACAGTATGGAAGCTGGTAAATATATCTCAGAACACGATAAGAAAATTGCAAACAAATTAGCTTATGTAATGGCTGGTGGTGATTTATCTGAACCAACATTAGTAACGGAACAATATTTATTAGATCTTGAAAGAGAAGCCTTTTTATCACTAACAGGTGAAAGAAAGTCTTTAGAGAGAATTCAATACATGTTAACTAAAGGGAAACCATTGAGAAACTAAAAAGAACCAAGAAAAAAGAACCAAGAAAAAAGATTAATATTTAGTCTTTTCTCTTTCTTCTTTCTTCTATTATCTAAAAAAAAAATGAAAACAGCATATATAGTAAAAGCGTATAGAACGGCAGTCGGTAAAGCACCTAAAGGCGTTTTCCGTTTCAAAAGACCAGATGAATTGGCTGCTGAAACAATCGAACACATGATGAAAGAATTACCAAACTTCGACAAAACAAGAATTGACGATGTTATGGTAGGAAATGCAATGCCTGAAGCAGAACAAGGGTTAAACGTTGGTCGTTTAATCTCTTTAATGGGATTAAAAGTAGAAGATGTTCCTGGTGTTACGGTAAACAGATATTGTGCATCTGGAATTGAAACAATCGGAATGGCTACAGCTAAAATTCAAGCTGGAATGGCAGATTGTATTATTGCTGGTGGTGCAGAAAGCATGAGTTTTATTCCAATGGGTGGTTATAAGCCAACTCCAGATTATAAAGCTGCTGCTGCTGGGCATGAAGATTATTATTGGGGAATGGGATTAACAGCCGAAGCGGTTGCTAAACAATTCAACGTTTCTCGTGAAGATCAAGATGAGTTTGCTTATAATTCGCATATGAAAGCTTTAAAAGCACAAGCTGAAGGTCGTTTTGATAACCAAATTGTGCCAATTACTGTTGAAGAAACTTTCATTAATGAAAACGGTAAGAAAGAAACTCGTTCTTATGTAGTGAATAAAGATGAAGGACCAAGAGCAGGAACTTCAATAGAAGCCTTAGCAAAATTACGTCCTGTATTTGCTGCTTATGGAAGTGTAACGGCTGGTAACTCATCGCAAATGAGTGATGGAGCAGCCTTTGTATTGGTAATGAGTGAAGAAATGGTTAAAGAATTAAATCTTGAACCAATTGCTCGACTTGTAAACTTTGCTTCGGCAGGTGTAGAACCAAGGATTATGGGTATTGGACCTGTAAAAGCTATTCCAAAAGCTTTAAAACAAGCTGGTTTAAAACAGTCAGATATTGATTTAATAGAATTAAACGAAGCTTTCGCTTCTCAATCATTAGCTGTTGTTCGTGAATTAGGTTTAAATCCTGATATCGTAAACGTAAATGGTGGAGCAATCGCATTAGGTCACCCACTAGGTTGTACTGGTGCAAAATTATCTGTTCAATTATTTGACGAAATGCGCAAGCGTGGAAATGCAAAATACGGTATGGTAACCATGTGTGTTGGTACTGGTCAAGGTACCGCAGGTATTTATGAGTTTTTGAAATAAAGACCCTAAGATAATAGACGAAGAGGTAATAGATTTTGAGAATGAGTGATTTTAAACGACATAACTTCAAGAAACTTAAAATTTGGCTAATGAGTATGGAATTATCAAAAATTATTTTAGACTTAACAGACACATTTCCAGTTTATGAAAAATATGGATTAAAAAGTCAAATGGATAGATGTTGCATTTCTATTCCTTCAAATATTGCAGAAGGTTCGAGTAGAACAGATAAATCATTTAGTCATTTTCTAGACATTTCTTTAGGATCGTCTTTTGAATTACAGACGCAAATTATATTAGCAAATCATAGAAAATACATAACAAATGAACTTACACATAGCATTGAAAGCAAAATTGAAGAATTTCAACGAGCGACAATGTCATTTCAAAATAATTTAAAATAAATAATTTAATGATAATTAATAGTCACGTCTATCATCTATCATCCTAAAAACAAAAAATATGAGTAATATTATCAGAGGAGGTCAATTCCTTGTAAAAGAAACAAAATGTGAAGATATTTTCACACCAGAAGATTTTTCTGAAGAACAAAAATTAATGAAAGATTCAGTTATCGAATTTGTCGATAAAGAATTGTGGCCAAATAAGGAACGTTTTGAAAAGAAAGATTATGCATTAACTGAAGAAGTGATGCGTAAAGCTGGAGATCTTGGTTTCTTAAGTATTTCTGTTCCTGAAGCTTATGGGGGAATGGGAATGGGATTTACTAACACTGTTTTAGTTTGTGACTATATTTCTGGAGCAACAGGTTCATTTTCAACAGCTTTCGGTGCTCATACAGGAATTGGGACAATGCCAATTACTTTATACGGTACAGAAGCGCAAAAACAAAAATATGTTCCAAAATTAGCTTCAGGAGAATGGTTTGGTGCCTACTGTTTAACAGAACCAGGAGCTGGATCGGATGCAAATTCAGGAAAAACAAAAGCTGTTTTATCTGAAGATGGTACACACTATAAAATTACTGGTGGAAAAATGTGGATTTCAAATGCAGGTTTCTGTTCTGTATTTATTGTTTTCGCTCGTATTGAAGACGATAAAAACATTACAGGTTTCATAGTTGAAAATGATCCTTCAAACGGAATTTCATTAGGTGATGAAGAACACAAATTAGGTATTCGTTCCTCTTCTACACGTCAGGTTTTCTTCAATGAAACTAAAGTACCTGTAGAAAACATGTTGGCAGGTCGTGGCGAAGGTTTTAAAATTGCCATGAATGCCCTAAATGTTGGACGTATCAAATTAGCAGCTGCTTGTTTAGAAGCACAAAGAAGAACTATTTCGGGTGCTGTTAACTATGCTAATGAAAGAGTTCAATTTAAAACACCTATTTCAAGTTTTGGAGCAATTCAGGCTAAATTAGCAGAAATGGCAATGAATTCTTATGCTGGAGAAAGTGCTACTTATAGAGCTGCTTCTGATATTGAAAATAGAATCAATATTAGAGTTAGTGAAGGAAACACACATCAAGAAGCTGAATTAAAAGGTGTTGAAGAATTTGCCATTGAATGTTCTATCTTAAAAGTAGCGGTTTCTGAAGATGTTCAAAACTGTACTGACGAAGGAATCCAAATTTTTGGTGGAATGGGATTCTCTGAAGATGCTCCTATGGAAAGTGCATGGAGAGATGCTCGTATTGCTAGAATTTATGAAGGAACTAACGAAATCAACAGAATGTTGTCAGTTGGAATGTTAGTGAAGAAAGCAATGAAAGGTCATGTAGACTTATTAGGTCCTGCAATGGCTGTAGCTGAAGAATTAATGGGTATTCCATCTTTCGATACTCCAGATTATTCTGAGTTATTTGCTGAAGAAAAAGAAATGATTGCAAAATTGAAAAAAGTATTCTTAATGGTTTCTGGTGCTGCGGTTCAAAAATATGGACCACAATTAGAAGATCACCAACAATTATTAATGGCTGCTTCTGATATTTTAATTGAAATATACATGGCAGAAAGTACTATTCTTAGGACTGAAAAATTAGCTAAGAAAGAAGGAGCTGATAAGGTTCAAGAGCAAATTGCTATGGCACAATTATATTTATATCATGCAACTGATATTATAAACCAAAAAGGAAAAGAAGGTATTGTTTCTTTTGCCGAAGGTGATGAACAACGCATGATGTTAATGGGATTAAAACGTTTTACAAAATATACCAATATGCCTAACGTAATTGGTTTACGAGAAAAAATTGCAGCAAAATTAATTAGCGAAAATAAATATTGTTTTTAAATAACTGCAATCTTTTGGTTTAGTTTGTGCTAAAATCCACTCGCAAAGCGAGTGGGTTTTATTTTTTTATAGATTTTAAACCATTAATATACCAATAATGTTAATCCGATTTTGTTTTAATTCGTATAAAGAAATATTGATTCAAAAAAAGCTAAATACTTTTACATATTTAGCTTAATAAATTATTAATTTATCTTTTTTTAATAGAAGTTTTATAGAGGAACATCCATATCTATTGTAAGATTATTTTCTTCTTTATCTTTGATATTATCATTAACTTTTTTATCTTCTTGCTTGTTAAATATCAACCCAAACATCATTATTAAGGCTGTCAATACAATAACCTGAATTATTAATGCCTTATTAACCAATGGAATTTTACTTTCTGTTGGAATACTTAAAAATAATAATATTGTAATTAATCCTCTAGGAGCAATATATAATAATGGCATTAATTTAACTTTAAAAATCTTTAATTGTATTGCTCTAACTAAATAAATTAATACTACAATACCAATAGCTAACTCAAAAGTATGAGGGTTTAAGATATCTTCTGTTTTCATTAAAAAACCGAATAATAAGAAAAACAAAGAACGAACTAAAAAAGCAGCTTCAACGGTTAACTCTTTAAACTTATGTACTTCTTTATCTAAGGATCTTGGTTTTAAATATTTTACCCATTTAAAGCGCTCTAATTCATCAAAATTACCCATTATTATACCAAATAGCATAATAAAAATCAAGGCTGGTAAATGATAAATTTCAGAGACAGCGTAAATTAAAATTATTAATAGTACAATTGGTATAAACTTTACATGATGGTCTATTCTGCTTAATAGAAAGGCTAAAAAGGCTGTTGCTATAAATGAGATAATTAACATTATCAATATTTGAAGGGCAAAATTACCTACAGATTCAAGGTTAATAACATTATTTAACACTATAAAATTAAAGAATAATACTCCAATTATATCAGAAAGACTGCTTTCATATATAGCAAATTCTTTATTGAATAAATTTAAATTTCCAACACTAGAAATAGCGATTGCACTACTAATTATACATAGTGGAATAGCATTAATTAATCCGTCTTTATAGCTAGAATCTAAAAAATAATAGAAAAAATGTCCAATTAAAAAAGCAGTAATAAACAATGGAATAATAGCTGTTACAAAAGTTTTTCCTACAAATGGTATTTTCCTTTTATTCAATTCTAGTTCTAATGAACCTTCTAATACAATTAAAACTAACCCTATTGTTCCAAAAAGAGGTAACAATGAATTTAAATCTGGTATTACAATATGAAAAAAGTCTGTAGCTTGTTTCACTACCCATCCCAAAAGTAACAATAAAATAACTGAAGGTATTTTTGTTTTTGAGGAACTAATTGTAAAAGCATATGCTAATAATAGCAAAACACTAATTGTAATAATAATTGCGAAATTCATTAATAAATATTTTTAGCAATATATAAATACTTTTGCACATTTAATACTATAGATTGGAGATTTTTTTAACTTTGCTCAAACATTTTAATCAAATGATAAACCCTTCAATTAATGGTTGGATAGATAAATTTTTCATTTTAAATGAGAAACTTAAAAATGAAAAAATAGAAAATTCAAATGACTTATATTTTAAGTTAAGAAAAACAGGTATAATATATGGTCATACGGTTTCTTCAGATACTTTTGACGAATTTTTAGACATTAATTTATCAAATGATGAACTTACTAAAATTGTTTTCTTAGAAGCATTATTTGGTATCTTTTCTATTAAAAAAAACTCTACTTCTAAAGAAGATTTTTTAAAATTAATTAATACTTTTTATAAAGCAACACAAAAAAATAATTATCTATTTTTAAAAAAGCTTTTTCCTAATGAAGAAAATAGTAGCTTACATCTTGAATCTATAATTTCTAATAGAATTCAAACTAATCAGAATGTTATTGCAAAAAGTTTTTCCCATATTGTTACTAATGCATTACTTTTTTTAGATGTTATTGCTTTTCATAATTTTATTGATAATGAAGACTTTTCTAAAAAGTATTTTGAAGTTTTTGAAAAGAAAATTTTTCAAATGGTTTGCATTGCACTAAGTGTGAAAAAAGAAAAAACAAGTGCAGACGAATTATTAATTAAGCTTTTTGAAAATTCATTACGTTATTCAAAAGTTAATCAAATAGATTTAATAAATAAAAATGATTTTGATTTTGATTTCTTAAAATATGATTTTGAAAAATTATATTTTTTTGATTTAGTATTAATGGCTCTTTGGAGTGATAAAAAATTAGACAAGGATGAAATCTTTTTTATCAATGAAATTGCTACTAAAATAGATATTTCTGATGTTTTAATTAATGATAGTTTAATTGATATTCATACATTTATTACAAATCATAAAAAAAGTATTTCATATTTCAATGATTCAAATCCGATTAAGCATTTTTATAATCAGACGAACTCAACAGTTATAAAACTGATCACTCGAAATAAAAAAAGATTAACGAAAGAAATTGGCGAGAGTAAAGAATTGATGCTTCTTTTGGCAAAATCAACATCGAAAGATTTAAGTGATGACGAAAAGAAAAAAGTAAAAAAACAGTTATTAGATATTTGTAAAACAATACCTTCATTAACTATTTTTCTACTTCCTGGTGGTGGCATTTTACTGCCTATTTTGGTAAAATATATTCCTCAATTATTACCTTCTGCTTTTAATGAAAATTTAGAGGATTAGAATTTCAACTGGTAAACATTATCTAAATCTTTATCTGAGCTAAAGTTTAAGCCTAAATCTGTTACATATCCAGAGTTCAATCCGTAAACCCAACCGTGAATTGTTAAATTTTGGTTTTTATTCCAAGCGGCTTGAACAATTGATGTTTTCGCTAAATCATAAACTTGCTCTTTTACGTTTAGTTCTACAAATCGATTAAAACGAGTATTCTCATCTGCGATACCATCCAATTCTGCTTGATTCAAACGGTAAACATCTTTTATATGACGAATCCAGTTGTCTATAATACCAATTGAACTATTTCCCATAGCAGCTTTAACTCCTCCGCAACCATAGTGACCGCAAACAATTACATGTTTTACTTTTAAAGCGTTAACGGCATAATCCAGTACGCTCAACATATTCATGTCGGAATGAACAACCATATTTGCAATATTTCTATGTACAAAAACTTCTCCTGCTTCTGCTCCTATTATTTCATTTGCTGGAACTCTACTATCTGAACAGCCAATCCATAATAATGGTGGATTTTGACCTTCTGCTAAATTATTGAAAAATTCTGGGTCAATTTTTAACTTATCTTCGACCCATTTTTTATTATTTTCTATTATTTTTTTATAAAAATCACTCATAAATATAGGTTCATAGGTATTTATCAAATATAATGATAAAAAAGTATCATTATATTTGATAAATGATTAAATTAATATCTTAAATCATCAAGTGAAAATTGTGGATTTAGATCATCTTTAATATACATTACTTCATCATAAAAAGTTACTACTCCTGTTTCTATATTATGCATAGCACCTACTATACCAATAGATCCATTTTCTACCATTTTTTCTAAAACGTAACTTCTTTCAATTATATTTTTAACATTTCTCTTCACATTTATTTCAGAAACATTTTCTACAAATTGAGAGTTTGATGCATTTCTATTTTCCTTTGTATGACTTTCTTGATAAACGGCTGGCTGTATTTTTGATAATAGTTCTGTTAAATTCCCCATTTCTACATGATCACACGCTCCTTTAACAGCTCCACATTTTGTATGTCCTAAAACAACAATTAATTTTGAACCTGCAATTTTACAAGCAAATTCCATACTTCCAAGTATGTCTGTGTTTACAATATTTCCAGCAATTCTTACTGAAAATATATCTCCTAATCCTTGGTCAAAAATTAACTCTGCTGAAGTTCTACTATCAATACAACTTAAAATTGTAGCAAAAGGCCATTGTCCATCGCTAGTATCATTTACTTGTTCTAATAAATTACGATGTGCTTTTAAATTATTTATGAATCTATGATTTCCTTCTTTTAAAATTTCTAATGCTTTTCTAGGAGTAATTTGAGATTGTAATTCTTTATTTAATGTTTTCATATTCTTAGGAAGATTTTTTGTTTAATTTAAAAAATTCTATAAAACTTTCAGGATTATCAATAATTCCTCTTTCAGATTTTAAATGAATAAATATATTTTTATTTCTAGCTTGAATTATAAAGTCTTCAAGTATTTCAACTACATCATAATCTAAATATTTAGTTTTTGTAATATCTAATTCTAATGTAGAATTGTCAGGAAGATCAAATAATTCTTTTTTAATAGATGCTTTGTTTAAAAATGATATTTCTTCTGCAAAAGTCATTTCAATTACATTAGATCCTTGAATCTCTTTTTTATGAAGAAATACTGAGTTTTGATAATTTTTAATTAAAACTACAATAAATCCTATCGCTAAACCAGCAAAAATTCCGTATAACAAATTAGTAAAAACAATAACAACAACTGTTATAATGAACGGTAAAAATTGGGTCCATCCTAAAGAGAACATTTTTTTAAATAATGATGGTTTTGCTAGTTTAAATCCAACAATGATTAGAATAGCTGCTAATACTGATTTTGGAATATGATTTAAAAGCATCGGAATTGATAAAACTGATACTAATAATAGTATTCCATGTAGAATTGTTGACATTTTTGTCTTAGCATTTGACTGAACATTTGCAGAACTTCTAACAACAACTTGTGTTATAGGTAATCCACCTATTAATCCTGAAGCAATATTTCCAATACCTTGAGCAAATAATTCTCTATTAGTTGGTGTTATATTCTTTTCTGGATCTAATTTATCAGATGCTTCAACACTTAATAAGGTTTCTAAACTGGCAACTAATGCTAATGTGAATGCAATTACTAAAACTTCTGTTGAGAAAATTTGACTAAAATCAGGGAAGCTAATAAAATCTACAAAATCTGTAACTTTATCTGGAATAGGGACTTGTACTAAATGCTTTCCTTCAATTAAGAAATCTTTAGTAGTACTAAAAATAACTTGAATAACCGTTCCAACAAAAACCGCAATTAAAGATCCTTGTATTACTTTAAAAAAGGCATGTTTTTTAGACAAAATATTATCCCAAAACAAGATAATAAATAATCCTAAAAATCCAATAATCATTGATCCTAAAGTAATATTATCAACTATATGAAGAATCGCAGAAAAAGTATTTTCACCTGACTTTGAAAAGAAGCTATCTGCTCCTTCTGCTTCTAAATCATAACCAAAAAAGTGAGGGATTTGTTTTAAAATGATAATAATACCAATTCCTGTAAGCATTCCTTTAATAACACTATCTGGAAAATAGTAGCCAATTACACCCATTTTTATAATTCCAAATATAATTTGAATAATTCCAGCTAAAACAACTGCGGATAAAAACAATTCAAAACTACCTAAAGATGAAATAGCACTTGCTACAATTGCAGCTAAACCTGCTGCTGGTCCACTTACACCAATTCTTGACTTACTTATAAGTCCTACAATTATACCTCCAATAATTCCTGAAATTAAACCAGATAATGGTGGTGCATCACTAGCTAAGGCAATTCCTAAACACAACGGAAGAGCCACAAAGAAAACAACAATACTCGACGGAATATCGTTTTTTAAATATTTAAACATATACGGATTTTAAAATTAAAATAAATTTGGCTTCAAAAAAAATCTGAAACATACTAGAAATTTATCTTAATTCTGGAGGGGGAAGAAAAATATTTGGAGCTATTGAATTAACTTTTCGATCACTAAGTATAGAAAATTTAATTCTTTGATATCCTTCAAAGTCAATTTTTAATGGAATTGAAAAAATAGAAGGTATAAATTTAATTTCATTAAACGTGCTATGACTTTCTTCTTCTTCTCCTAAATTATAGAAATATGAAAGATTAACATCACTATCTAAAGCAGTCACAATTGTAGGTGTTGCTAAAAATATGATGAAAAGTCCTAATACTATTTTAACTATAAATTTCACAGGTGCAAAGGTAATAAGTTGATTTTTATTTTTTCTTAAAATAAACCAAAAAAAACGTCATAAAAATTTATGACGTTTTAAAATTATAATCTTTTTCTGTTTATATAGAATCTTCCATCCATGCATTTAACATCCATATTGTTTTTTCTTGTTCTGCTATAAAATCACTCATCATGGAATTTGTACCTTCATCGTTCATATCACCAGATAAATTTAAAATGGCTCTTTCTATTGCTAATAATTCGGCTAATGAATCTATAACTAACTGAACTGCAATTTCATCTTTAGAGATATTTTTTCCTACTTGAATTTTACTATTAGAAATATAATCTGAAAAAGTATGCAATGGAGTTCCTCCTAATGTTAATACTCTCTCTGCAATTAAATCAATTTTAAGCTGCGAATCGTTATAAAATTCTTCAAATTTTACATGTAAATCAAAAAAACGCTTTCCTCTAATATTCCAGTGTAATCCTCTTAAATTTTGATAATAAACTTGAAAATTTGACAATAATAAATTTAATTCGTTTATTAATACTTCTGAATCTTTAACTGATAAACCTAAAATATTTGTTTTCATAATCTTAATTTGATTTTTTATTTATTTATTCAAATTTACAAGAAATAAATCGAATTAAATATAAATCAAATTGATAGTTTTTATATTTTTATCGAAAATATTGATAGAATGACTATAACTCAATTATATTATGTTTTAGCCGTAGCTGAACATAAGAATTTTACTCTTGCAGCAGAGAAATGTTTTGTAACGCAGCCAACATTAAGTATGCAAATTCAAAAATTAGAAGATGAATTAGACATTTTAATTTTTGATAGAAGCAAGAAGCCTATATTATTAACTGAAATTGGCGAAAAGATCGTAAAACAAGCCAAAAACATTGTAAATGAAGCTGGAAGAATCAAAGATATTGTTGACCAACAGAAAGGCTATATCGGTGGTGAATTCAAAGTTGGTATAATTCCGACAATAATGCCTACTTTACTTCCTATGTTTTTAAATAATTTTATTTCAAAATACCCAAAAGTAAATCTTGTTATTGAAGAAAACACTACTGAAGATATAATAAAAAAGTTGAAAAATGGTCATCTAGATTGTGCTATTGCTGCAACACCTCTTGAAGAAGATAATATAAAAGAGATTGTATTATACTATGAACCGTTTGTTGCTTATGTTCCTGACAATCATTCTGTGCTTGAAAAAGCGGAAATAGAGATTAGTGATTTAGATATGGATAACATTTTATTATTACAAGATGGACATTGTTTTAGAAATGGAATTTTAAATCTTTGTAAAAACAATAAATTTTTTAATGATAATCATTTTCAATTGGAGAGCGGTAGTTTTGAAACATTAATAAAATTAGCTGATGAAGGTTTAGGAACTACTCTACTTCCGTATTTACATACTTTAGATTTAAATGAAAAAAACAAGTTAAAACTTAAACATTTTTCAAATCCAAAACCAGCGCGAGAAGTTAGTTTAATTTATCCTAAAAATGAATTAAAAATTCATATTATCAATGCTCTACGAGATACAATATCTGGTGTTGTAAGAGGGGCAATAGCATTTCATGATGTAGAAATAATTAGTCCTAAATCAAAAAAATAAAAGGAGCATTTGCTCCTTTTGTTTTTTATTGATTAATATAAATTAAACATTGTCTTAATTCTGGCTTTTCTTCTGTGAATTTCAATAGCCAGTTTCTTAGTTGGTCAACTTCATAAGGCAGTAAAACTTTTATTGCTTTTTCAACTTCTTTACAAAAAAGCAATGGGTCAAAACTTACTCTTTCGAGTATAGATTTTGAATAAGAATACATAGATCTAGGCATACTAATTAATAATATTATGATTATACTAGTGATAAGAACATATTGTAAAAATAGTCATTTTTTACGACTATTGCCATCTTAAAATGTGAAAATAATGCTAAATTTATTATTAGAAAACAATAGAAACTAAGCCTTAAATAATACATAAATTATTAATTCTCTATATTAACAATGTATTATTAAATAGTAAAAATCTTTTCGCGCCTATAATTATGATTAGAACTAACTTTTATAAAAATTATTTTTTTGCTCGAAGCATTTCTCTTTTTCCAGGAGCACCAGGTAGCTTTTCAATAGTAAACCCAACAGAAAGCATTGCGTTTTTAATAGAACTTCTACAAGCATAAGTTACCAAAACACCTCCTTTTTTTAATGCCTTATACATTTTATCAAAGATTTCCTCACTCCAAAGTTCTGGTTGTACTCTAAATCCAAATGCATCAAAATAAATTAAGTCAAAAGTATCTACGTCATCAATTTTATCAAAAAATTGCTTTCTTTTCTTTAATAGAAAGTTTTTTGTAATCAAATTTTCCTTTTCCCATTCTGTTTCGTGAAGCTTTATAAATAATTCTTGTTTCTCTTCGACCTTTAGTTCTTTTGAATAATTTAAAGACTTTATTTCTTCATTTAGAACAGGATAAGCCTCTACTCCAACATAATTTATAATTTGTTTTCTTTTTTCTGCTTCAAGCAATGTAATAAATGCATTTAAACCTGTACCAAATCCTATTTCTAATATTGAAATATTGCTTTCTTTAAATAAATCTAATCCATTTTTGATAAAAACATGTTCTGCTTCTTGAATTGCTCCAAATTTTGAATGATATGTTTCATTCCAATCTGGTAAGTGAATTGTTGTAGAACCATCTTTTGTTATTATAATTTCTCTTTTCACAATTTTAACAGTTTATTAAAATTAAAAAAGTTTAAGAATGAACTTAAACTTTATGCTTTTACTTAATGTATAGTTTTTTTATTCTTGGAATTGGACCACCACATTTTACTTGATGACATTGAATACAAGCGTCAATTCCTGTATTAAAATGCTCTTTTGCTTTTTCTGGTTCTTTATATATTAATTCCTGAGCTTCAATAAACTTTTTGGCTTGCTCATTAAAGAACAAATCTTTATCTGTTTCATCTGTTAAAACAGCATTGTGAATTTTCTTAAAATGTTGTGGAAACTCACCTATAGTATCTCCTTTGATAATTCTATCTTTTAATCTTTGATTATCAACATACATTTGTTCCATCAATGCTGCCATTTCTGACATTTCATACATTTCAAAACCATCTTCATTCACTTTTGCGTTTGAAGTAGTAGTACATGATTCTGATGTGTTTTCCTTATTATTACATGATAAAAAAAACAAAAATGAAAGTAAAAAAACTCTCATTATTTAACAATTAAAACACCATCAGCCATAAATGAATATCTCACTTTTGGTTCAGTAATGCTGTCTATTGCTTCTTGAGATTTCCCTGCATCTTTTGCATAATGTTTTAAATCATCAACACTCTCTACACTAACAAAAGCCTTTCCATTTACTATTGCTTCTTTTTCTTGAGCATTTTTTGGAACGAAGAATGCATAATCTTTAAATTTTACAAAAGTACTATTATCATCTGCTAAGTTTAATTTCATCCAACATCCTTTCTTTTGACAAACTTCTTCTATTTTTGAAGAGAATTTAACATCAATTGTATCTCCTTCTTTTAATGTTTTGAATTTTTCAAGCATTTCTTCTTTAGAAATTGCTCCATCCGCAGCAATAGAATCTCCAAATGTTGCATAACTAATCTGATTCTCTACAATTTCTTTTGCTGTATTAATATCTTTCTTGTCTTGGCAACTTATAATTAAAAAAGCGAAAGCGATAAAACATACTATTTTTTTCATGAATATTTTTTATTTAATTGATTAGACACAAAAATAAATAAATTGTTTAAAAAAGCTCTGTTTTTGTTAATAATATGAATTTTATTTTTTTAACTATCTCTAAAAAAGAGTGCATTTTTTTACTAAATTTGCAACGAAAATTTAACAAAAGGCTTTTCTACTAATATATTTTAAAAAAACAAGACACATAACAATTTATAATGGATATTAAAACTTTAGAAAATATAGATATTAATTTAGCTTCTATATCAAAAATAAACGAAGTAGATTTTGAGAATTTAACTTTTGGAAACACATTTACAGACCACATGTTGATTTGTGATTATGAAAATGGTGTATGGCAAAAACCAGTAATTCAACCTTATGCTCCTTTTACAATTGATCCATCTGCAAAAGTTTTTCACTATGGACAAGCTATTTTTGAAGGAATGAAAGCATATAAAGATGAACGTGATGATGTTTGGCTTTTCCGTCCAGATCAAAATTTTGAGCGTTTTAATAAAAGTGCAACAAGGATGGCTATGCCTGAAGTTCCTGAAGATGTATTCATGGGAGGATTAAAACGTTTACTTGAGATTGAAAAAAACTGGGTTAAAAAAGGAAATGGAAATTCGCTATACATAAGACCATTTATGATAGCAACTGGGAAAGGTGTTGTTGCTGCTCCTGCCGTTTTCTATAGATTCATGATTATATTATCTCCAGCAAAATCTTACTATTCTGGAGAAGTTAAAGTATTAATTGCAGAACACTTTAGTAGAGCTGCAAATGGAGGAATAGGTGCTGCAAAAGCTGCTGGAAATTATTCGGCACAATTTTACCCTACTAAATTAGCCAATGAAAAAGGATATCAACAGATCATTTGGACTGACGATGCTACTCATACTAAACTTGAAGAAGCGGGTACAATGAATGTTTTCTTTAGAATTAATGATACTTTATATACTGCTCCTACTAGTGAAAGAATTCTTGATGGAATAACCCGTAAAAGTATTATTGAACTAGCAAAAAGAGAAAATATCAACGTGGATGTTCGACCTGTTTTAGTTGATGAATTAATTGATGCTGCTAAAAATGGAACTTTAAAAGAAATATTTGGAGCAGGAACAGCCGCTGTGATTAATCCAATTGTTGGGTTTTCGTATAAAGAAGACTATTTTGAATTGCCAAAAATAGAAAAATCATTTGCACTTGATTTAAAAGAGAAACTAACTAATATTCAATATAAAGTAGCAGAAGATACTTTTGGATGGACTGTTAAGATTTAAACTTTACAAGATTAAATATACAAAAAGCGATTTTCAACCTGAAAATCGCTTTTTGTATATAACTTCGAATAGTTATTTTAATATCACTTCAAAATTAGGTTTAAAGTAATTAGGTCCTTTCATTACTTTTCCATCTTCTCTATAAATAGGTTTTCCATCTTCGCCTAATTTACTCATATTGCTTCTTTGAATTTCATCAAATACTTCTTCAATTTTATGTTGTAATCCATGTTCTAATATTGTTCCACATAAAATATATAGCATATCTCCAAGCGCATCTGCTATTTCAATAATATCATTATTTTCTACAGCTTCTAAATATTCTTCATTTTCTTCTTTCATTAGCTCAAAACGGAGCTTATTTTTTTGTTCTCCTAAATCTGCTTTTATTTCGTTACTCACTCCTAGTCCGTAAGTTGTATGAAATAATTTTACGGCTTCTAATTGTTTTTTCATAATTTGTAATTTTATAGTTGCAAATTTATTTAATTGCTTATTTGATTTCTTACTTTTGTAAAAAAATATAATCATGTTTTCATCAGGTCAACTCTATTTTGCCGTTTTTTTTGTTATTGTTTTTATTTTTACTATGATATATGTCTATAGAAAAGATTTGAAACAATTACAACAACAGTACAAAGGAACATATTGGATATTATTTGGTTTTTTATTATTTATTGGTTTATTATTTATCATCAAAGTCTATTTGAAAGAATAATTTTTATATATTTGAGAAACACATCCTATCGCCAAAAAAATGAGAATTGCTAAATATCTTTTATTACTTTTACTGTTACTATCAATAGCTTTTGTAGTGTTTGTTGCAACACAACCAAATGAATTTGATATTAGTAAAGAAAAAACTATTAAAAGCCCTAAATCTAAGGTTTTTAATTTTATTAATGATTTTGAAAACTGGGGAAATTGGCATCCTGAATTGATAAATAAGCAAGGTATTAAATCTTCATTTTCAAAATTAACCTCTGGTGAAGGTGCTTTTATAGATTGGGATGGTAATCGTATTTCAACTTCAAAGGTATTTGAACAAGATTCTATATATCAAATTGAAAAAATTGACGATCAAAACTATACGACTTACTGGACTTTTACAGAAGAAAACGATCAAACAAAGATAACTTGGGGAATTAAAGGGCATTTAACTTTTAAGGAGAAAATGAAAGCTTTACTAACGGGTAGTAATGAAACTAAATTTTCATCGTTATTGACTTCTGGTTTAGAGAATATAAATAATTATTTGGTTAATGAATTTTCTACTTTTAATGTTATTGTAAACGGAATTATTACGAGAGAAGCGAGTAGTTATATACAACAGAAGGATTCTTGTAAAATATCTGATTTTCAAGTAAAAGCTGCAACGCTGTTGAAAAACATAAACTTGTTTGTAAAACAAAATGAGATTACAACAACTGGTGATTCTTATATTCAGTTTAAAACATGGGATGAAACGAATGATTATGTAGTCTATACTGCTTGTGTACCTATTCAAGAGGAAATTTTAACGACTCCTTTAAGTGATATAAGAGGTGGTTATTATGAATCTTTTATTGCTTTAAAAACGACTTTGAAAGGCGATTATAATCACAGAAAAGAGGCTCTAAAAAAGGCTTTAGAGTTTATTGCAGAAAATAATTATATTGAGGAAAAAAAAGGAGAACATATTGAAATTTATAAAGTAAATAATAGCACTACAACTGATAAGATAAAACCTTCTCAATTTATTACTGAAATTCTTATTCCAGTAATAAAAAAGAATGTAACTCCTGTTGTTGTTAAACAAAATGTAGAAATACCTGTTGATAGTATATCAAAATAGATGAATAATAATACAAAGTATTTTAGGTTCTTTTTTTTGTTATCTATACTATGTTTATTACTTAATGATTTCTTTCTAAAAGAAATTTTTCATAATCAAATAACAGGTAAATTATCCGATTTTTCAGGTTTATTCGCTTTTCCTTATTTTATAAGTTTACTGTTTCCTAAAAATGTAAAATTAAATTATATTTTTTCTGGAGTTTTATTTATTATTTGGAAATCTGATTTTATTGAACCTTTACTTGTTTTTATACAAAATATTGGAATTGGTGTTAATAGAACTGTTGATTATTATGATTTATTTGCATTAATAATTCTGCCTATTTCCTATTTATATTGGAACTCTAAAAGTATAACAATTGTTCCTCTAAGCTATATTTTTAAACCAATACTTATTTTAGTTTGTTGCTTCTCTTTTATTGCTACTTCTCTTCCTGAAAATTATGAAGTTTTAAATTTAAAATCTAACCTTGAAGTAAAACTTAAAGCCAATAAAGATGAAATTATTTCACAGATGGAATTAACTTCTACTCATTCAAATAAATTTCACTCCATTGTTTCAATAAAAAAATATAACTCTGAAATTAGTTATTTAGTAACTTTAGAAGAAAATGGAAATAAAATGTTTACTATTCAACTTGATAGTGTATTAAATTTTAAAACTAATGGAAATCTATTTTTTGGTGTTGACAAAGATAATATTGATTTCATGAAGAATTTGACTCTAAAAGATTATGAAAAATTATTTATTGAGTCTAAAAATCATTGCGCTATATTCTGATAAATAAACTTCTAATTTATAATAACCTAAACTTTCATGGTTACTTTTTCATATTTTTTGCGTGCGATTAATGATTTGTAATGTCTTGAAAGTAACTCATAGATGATGAATTCATTTTGTCGTTGTTTTGCATTAAATATTCTATTGTGCATCATGTGAATATAGCTAAACACTAAGGTATTAAACTTTTCATCTTCAAAATGAATATTGAGTTTTTCTATTATATTACTATTAGCTTCACTTCTTTCAAACAATAATGCTAATAATGGTGCTATTTCTCTTTGATTGTCATGTTCAAATTGCATTAAATGTTCAATTGAACTTCTAAATTTTCTATACTTATCATTCAACTGCTTTCTTAAAAAAGCATTCCCATTATTTTCATTAAAAAAATTATCAGCAATTTTCTCTGTGAACGCTGCTTTTTGCTCCATATTTAATCCAAAATCTTCTAAGTATTGATCTGTTCCTCTAATTGCCATTTGCCATTTTATTTTTGAACCCATTTCTGAATCTAAATAATTAATAAAATTTGCACAAAAAACACTATCCGTATAAAACAGCTCTTCAGTAAGTTCTATTCTGTCAGCTCCATATCTTTCTATTTCTCTATTATAAGTGTCTGTTTGCATTTTTGAAATCAAACCATTAAGATATAATGATCCTAAAGTTTCATTTAATAATGTTAGAATAGCATCTGATTCTTTTTCATTTGAAAGTTGAAACCTGAATCTTAAATGATTATCTGAATCAAAATAACGTAAGAAGAACCATTTTTTTATTTTTCTGTCTGCAATAAGTTTCTCTGTTAATGGTAATATAATTTCAGTTAGAATATAATCGGCTGTTTTTATTCCGCAGTAAATCTTAAAATACATCCATTCGCTTCCTGGTAAATAATAACGAGTAATAGGTTTTATTGTATTTTCATCGTCAAAATTAAATGTTGGAAATTTTGTTTCTTCATTTAATAAAATAGCTACACATTCATTTGTATAACTATCTCCTTTGTTATCTGTTATTAAAGATGATTTTATATCAAATAGAAATTCTTCAAGAACTATTGATGTTCTCTTTTTTATAGTATCTACAAAAGCTAAAATTGCTATTTCATCTGAAGAATTAATTAATAATTCATTATCTCCATCTACTAATAGGAAAAAATCTGGAAGGTTGTGTTTCTTTTTAAATTCAATAAATTTTTCTATTATTTTTGAATCATTAGTATCTTTAATCAAATTGTTGAAATCTGACTGATTTAATTGCCAAGTGGCTGATTTTAATACTATATTTTTATATTCTACTCTAGGTAAAAAAGTAAATTGTGATGCTAATGATCCCCAATTAAAATATAAAGATGGTTTGGTATAATATTGTAATTGTAAATCGCATAAAAATTGATATACTGGTAAAGAATTGAAACTAAAATTATGTGCATTTCCTAATCTTGGAATAATTTGTTTGTTTAATTTTTTGCTTCTTAAAACAATATTTCCGCTTTTAATTGATATGAATAAATCTGATATTTTTATTTGAAACTCTTCGCTTTTATTTGATTTAGCCAAATATGCCATTTCATAATCTCTAGTATCTGGTCTTGATAATATGTTTCCTATTCTACTTTCTGGTAAATGAACAATTTCTGCTAAAATTGAATCTCCTGAATGTAATTTTTCATGCTTCGTTATTTCATTAATTATATCCAAAACGTCTTCATTTCCATGTCCAAAACGCCCTAAAAGTAATGTTGCTGTTGCTCCACCTATATTTTCTAATTGTATTTTTCCTGTTTCAGCATTTAGCAAGTTAAATTTTATTGCCATAGAATGTGGAAGGTTGTTATTCGTATAATCAATATCTTTAAAATCGTTTTCTGATATTGTAATTATTTTAGCATCTTCTTTATATGCTTTTATCAATATTTGAAAAATAGCTTTTTGATATGATGTCCATTTTATTTCAAAATCTTGGTATGAATTTCCTAAAGCAAGATCGTCAAGTAAATCATTTATTCCTGAAGTGTCTTTATTAGGATAGCCTACTCCATTTTCTGTATCTAGTACTTCTAGTAGTGAAACTTCGGATTCTTCATAGCGCTCTGAAAAGTTTCTTTTAAAGTTTTCTAAATTAGTATTGGTATAATTTGGTGTTATTTTATTTAAAAATGTAACAACATCTGATATTGATTCTTGAATATTTATATCTAATTCTGATTGTTGTGTTTTAAAATATAAATCGGTTTGAAAAAGATTTGTTTCTGGAATATCTTTTAGAATCTTTCTTATTTTATTATGTAAATCTTCGTAAGCCTCTACTGAGTTTATAGTGTTTTGATCAATTTTATTTAGACTTTCTTTTATCTCTTTTATTAAAAAGATTGTTTCTTCTAATTCCTTTGATGAATGATTTGTTTGTATTCCGTGTAATGTGTCAATTATTACTTCATAAAATTCTTTTCCTGTTACTGTTGGTTCAAAATCACTTACCAAAAGTTGAGATTCTATAAGTTCTTTTAAAAATGATGTTGCTTCTTCTTCTTCAATTCCTAATGTTGTTAAACTCGTTATTAATTCTAATTCGGTTTTGCCATACATTGCATGAATTAAAATACCTTCTAAATATTCTGAATAATCAACTTTACTAATTCTGTGAACTCTTCTTCCTCCTGCATAATAATATTCGACATACCTATAAAAAGAATCTATTTGATAGATACTATTGTTTGGAAAGTACTTAATGTAAGGTTGTATAAAATCTTTTTTTTCAAGTTCTTTTGCTAACATGCAAATAACATTCATATCTGGTCTTGTTCTTCTAACCATTTTTTGTTCTGGTATAGAATTTAATGTTACTTTATTAGCTGTTCCAAAATTCCCTGTACCTAAACCTGCAAATAATCCGAAAGGCGTACATCTTGAACTAGCTCTACTTAGATATTTATAGTATGCTATTTTTAACTTTTTTATTTCTTTAGGACTATCTATTTTTCCATCAAGGTATTTTTCATATTCTCTTTTTAGTGATGGTGATGTTATATAAATTGCTTCAGAAAACAATTCATTTGCTTTACTTTTTAAAAAAGGATATAATGGTGTTCTAAAAATAAACTTTGATAGGTATTTCATTTTTTTCAGAAAAATTAAATGATTTTAGTTGGTGATTTTAAATTCGTGTTTTTCTACTTTAAAAACATTCATAAGTGCCTGTTTTTCTTCTAAAGTTTCTCCTAAGTTCAGAATTATAATTTCATTTACTTGATATATTTCTGCTTGTTTTTCTAAAAAATCTTTGAAATAATCAGGACTTCCTGAATAATTAATTTTTATATGTTTCGTTTTTTCATTTATTGCAGCAACACGTTTTTCATCATCACTACAAAATGCACTCAAGGTGATATTAATATTAGGTTCTACTCTATTTTTTAGGATATATTGCTCTCTTAATTCTTTAATAATATCTGGAGATGGTAATTCATTAATTATATGAAATAATGAAAGTGAAAAGCTTGTTTTTTCTTCAATAATAAAATCAATACTAGATTTACTTGTACCTAAAACCCATATTTCTGGAGATTCACCTTGTTTTGGAGGTAAAATAATAGTAGATACTTGATCATTAATTAGACTTTTAATTTTTCTTACTCTATTAAAATAATCATCTAAATTCTTTTTCCAATCACTTCCATCTGCAAGTTCTATGCTTTTATGTTCTTCTGTTTTTCCTTTGGCTAACCCTAAATCTATTCTTGATGGATATAGATTGGCTAATAATTTATAATGATAAGCTGTATTAATTGGTGCATTCAATCCTACTAATACTCCTGCTGATCCTACTCTAATTTTTTGGGTATAACCTGCTAATAATGGAAGTATTATATCTGGGTTTTTCCATGCTAAGTTATCTTCATGATGTTCGCTTAACCAATATCTTGTAAATCCTAATTCTTCAGCTAATTGAGCCATTTCAATTGTTTCATGTATTGTTGAAATAGCATTTGAATTACTCTGAATACTTCCAAAATCTAAAATTCCATAATTCATAGTCCTTTTTTAAAAATTATTTTATCATTACATTTACTATTAAAGCATTAAAGATTTTTTCCAAGATAATTCTTTATCCATAAGTGTTGCTAAGAAAACAATTGCTACACCTGATGCTCCTTCTAATAAACTTAAATTATTTTCATATATATTTTTTCCTCCTAAATAGGTTTTATAACCGGCATATCCATCTTCATGAACTGCTAGATCTATCGTTTTTTCTAACCAATAATTTGCTGTTTCTAAGAAAATAGGTTCATTAGTCATTTTATAAATTGTTCTATAAACATCAACTAAACCACAACTACCATGACAAAAATTTCCATCTACTACGCTTTCAATTTTTAAATCTCTTCTTGTTGTGGTATGCTTTAATATTGTAAGTGCATATTCTTTTAATTCATTGTCTTTTAAAACTTCACTTGCTTTATATAATTCTGTTCCAATACCTAAATCACCATAACACCAAGCTAATCTGCTATTAAACGCTATATGAGATTCTAATTTTATCCAAGAAGGAAAATAACTCATTTCATTTGGTGATGGATTTTGATGAATTTTATAAAAATTTATTATTTGTCTTAATGCTTTTACTAGTTGATCAGAATACAATTCTTTTTTTTGTAAACATCTTATGAAATAATACATAATTGCAGCCATACCATGAGATAAACTTAGATTTATAACCTTCTCTGTTTCATTATTTGCTTTAAAAACAGATGAAATAAAATGAAGTGTATCGTTTGACTTGTTGTAAATTCCTTTTTCAATAAGTTTTGAATTAAATTTTTTAAGATAAAATATACAATCTGGAAATTTATCTGTAATATCTAATAAGAAGTTTGCAGGTCCTAATGCTCCGTGCAAAAAGTCATAATTCCCTTGTTCTATTTTATACATCATGAAATTGTAAATATCCGGAATTGTTTCAGAGAAATATTCATCAAAATCAATATCAATATGTCCTGATTCTAGAAGGTTGTTTATTGCCCAAAGAAATCCTGTTATTCCATTTGAGTAGCTAAAATCTATATGATAGATTCCATTATTTATTTTAGTATAAGTATCTACAATTATTTCTTCTACAATTTCAAGATACTTATCATTTTTTGTGTATTCTGCGTAATAACTAAGTAAAAATAATGAGCCTGTATTTCCAGATAGTAAGCTCATATTATTGTAATTATGATTCACTATAGAATCTATAATTGTTTTTGTTTTTTCTTCGAGTATATCTTTCATTAAAATGGAAAAAATAGTAATCAACTAGTAGTGATTTGTTTATATTTTGGCATGTAGAGTTAAAAAAGATAGCTTTCTAAAAAATTAGAAAGCTATCTTATACTTTTATTCATTTCTTATTTAAGGACACACATTATTTCCACATGCAGATTGGCAAACGCTTGCACCTTCAGTATAAGGAACACAGTTTACAGGACAAGACCCTGTAGGACATGTTGCAGTAGGACACGTTGCTGTAGCACAATTGTTTGTTTTATTACAATGGTATAATGTAAACCATGCTCCACCATTTAAATTTTTCATTTGAGCATCATTTAACATTGTAACTGTCTCTTTGTTAAGGCTTAGTTTTCCTTCTAATTTGATTTTTTTCATTGTTTTGATTTTTTAATTTGTTTGTATTTGTTTGTGAATAAATCCTTATAATTATATTATTTTAAAAGTTATTTCTATTCATTCAAGTTTATGTTGTTATTTTAAAAAAAACTTAAATTAAGATCAATTTATTAACCAAATAAATATTACATATCCTATAACTTTAACATTTCAAATTTAAAAAAAAAAGTGACTGAAATTTACTTAATATAAAGTTTAACTATGTTTATAGAAAAATTGTAAAAATCTCTTTATTTGATACTTACACGTTTTATAAATAACAAACTATGCCTTTATAGAGTCATAATTTCATCATATTAAATAGTACTAAATTTTAAAAAAAAATAGATAACTTAATTCAATGTAATTTGCTTGTCAAATAAGTATATTTTTTAGTGTTAAAAAAACAACAAGTAATTATTATTAAATGTACCTTCGATAAAAATTTATGTCAATAGAAAAGCGAGTAAGATTAGTAGAACAATTATTCGAAAACCTTAATTTAGAAATTGCTCAATTTCAAAAAGAAACAAAATTAGGTTGTGTTGCTGGTTGTGGAAAATGCTGTACTAATCCTGATATTGATGCTTCTCCATTAGAGTTTTTACCTTGGGCTTTCCATCTTTTTTTAAATGGAAAAGCAGAAACCGTTTTAAATGATTTAAATAAAAATGAAACTACTACTTGTTATATTTATAGCCCTCTTTCCATATTAGACAAGAATAATGGTAGTTGTAGTGATTATAAATATAGAGGTTTAATTTGTAGATTATTTGGTTATGGTGCTAACAAAGATAAATATGGTCAATATCGTTTAGCTACTTGTAAAATAATAAAAGAAGGACAAAAAGAATCATTTGAAAAGTCTATTGAACTAATAAACAATGGTCTTCCTGTTCCTATTTTCACAGATTATTATATGAATCTCTCACAAATAGATTTTAAATTAGGAAATATAATTGTTCCAATAAACAAAGCATTAAAATTTGCTATTGAAGAAGTATTACAATATTATTCATACAGACCTATGCCAAACGGATTTAATAATTGTGCTTAGAGATTCTCTAAAAAATGTTGTATCTATTATTATATTTAATCAAGATATATAAATCTTCTTAAACTTAAAAATCACATTTAAACACAGTAAAATTCTTTAATTATTTTTCGAATTGAGACAAATCCTATTGAATCTAAATCAATTTCCGAACGGTTTACCCAAATTAGTTCTTGAATTTCGTCTTTTGCTGTAATCGAAATAATATCTGAGCTTAATGAACATTCATAAAAAATATCCATTGTTTTATAAGGTATATTTTTATATAAATAATTATTTGGCGAAGTCGTAATATAGCGTAGGTTATTTGGAAATATTTCAAGTCCTAATTCTTCATTAATTTCTCTACAAGCAGCTTCTTCAGCATTTTCATTTGGATCAACAAATCCACCTGGTAAGTCTAATTTTCCTTTATCTGGATCAACATTTCGAACAGTAAACAAAATTTTATCTTCAAATGTAAAAACAATTGCTACAGCAGCAGCAATATTATGATAATACGTAAAATCGCAAGTTGAACAATGAAAACGGATATTATTTTCAAATGTAAAATGAGTTGATTGACAATTAGGACAAAATTTAAATATTGAAGGCATTGTATATTTTTTTGTAAAAATAAAGAAACTTAAATCGTGAGATAAATTAATGAAAGATTTATTTTTGCACTATGCAAAATCATTTAGTAATTATCGGAACCGTTTGGCCAGAACCCAATTCTACAGCGGCTGGCAGCAGAATGCTTCAGCTTATTAAATTGTTCCAAAATCAGAATTATAAAATTACTTTTCTATCTTCTGCTTCAAAAACAGATTTTTCATACAATTTAGAGAATCAAGATGTTAAAACACATTATATAAAGTTAAACAATAATAGTTTTGATGTTTTAATTTCAGAACTAAACCCTAGTATTGTATTGTTTGATCGCTTTATGACGGAAGAACAATATGGCTGGAGAGTTATAGAAAACTGTCCTAATGCATTACGAATTTTAGACACTGAAGACTTACATTTTTTAAGAAAAGCAAGAGAAATTGCATTTAAACAAAATAGGTCATTAAACTCAAAAGATTATATTTCTGATGTTTTTAAAAGAGAATTAGCATCTATATATCGTTGCGATTTAAGTTTAATAATCTCCAAATATGAAATAGAATTATTAACTAATCTCTTTAAAGTTGATCCTTCGATTTTACATTATATTCCGTTTTTGGTTGAACCAATATCAAAAGAAACAATCAATCATTTTCCTTTATTTTCGGAACGAAGCCATTTTGTAAGCATAGGAAACTTTTTACACGAACCGAATTGGCAAACAGTATTACAACTTAAAAAGTCTTGGAAATCTATTAAAAAAGCCCTTCCTGAAGCTGAATTACATGTTTATGGTTCGTATGTAACTGAAAAAGCCAAACAATTACATAATCAAAAAGAAGGTTTTCTAATAAAAGGTCGTGCTGAAAGTGTAAAAGAAATTTTTTATAAGGCAAGAGTATTGCTTGCTCCTATTCCTTACGGTGCTGGTTTAAAAGGAAAATTATTAGAAAGCATGCTTTTTGGCCTACCTAATGTTACAACAGAAATGGGCTCAGAAGGAATGCATGGTAATCATTCATGGAATGGTTTTATTACTACAACTGATGAAGATTTTATTGAAAAAGCAATTGAGTTATATCAAAACCAAACTTTTTGGCAACAATCTCAACAAAATGGAATTCAGTTAATCAACAAACGTTTTGAGAAATCTTTATTTGAAAACAACTTCATTACTAAAGTAAATCATTTACTAGCAAACCTAGACAAACATAGAAATCAAAATTTCCTAGGACAAGTTTTCCAACATCAAACTTTACAAAGTACTAAGTTCATGAGTAAATGGATTGAGTTGAAAAATAAGACTTAGTTAAAAGTGCTCAATATTCAGTATTCAATTTTTTCAACTGCGAACTAAAAACTGACCACTGAACACTACCCATGAATCGCTTCACCTTTGCCATAGCTCGCAATTACTTTGGCTTCGTGTTCCAACCATTCTTCCCATCTTTTCTTTACATCATAGCCTTTTTCGGCTAAATCGTGTGCAAATTGTAAAAAAGCTGTGTAATGATTGGCTTCTGAAATCATTAATTCTCTATAAAAAGTAGCTAATTCTTGATCTTCTATATTATCTGAAAGAACCTTAAAACGTTCGCAACTTCTAGCTTCAATCATAGCTGCGAATAACATTCTCTCCACAATGATATGTTTACGATTTCCTGGTTTCATAAACTTAAATAGATCATTTACATAACTATCTTTTCGTTCACGACCTAAAACCCAACCACGTGCTTTTATAATTTCATGCACTTGCTCAAAATGGTCTAACTCTTCTTTAGCAATCTTTATTAGTTCGGTAGTAATTTCAGTGAATTCTGGTAGCATAGTAATTAACATAATTGCATTTGAAGCTGCTTTTTGCTCACACCAAGCATGATCTGTTAGAATTTCTTCAAGATTTCCTTCTGCTATATTTGCCCAACGAGGATCTGTAGGTAATTTTAAACGAAACATTTAATTGATTTTAATGAAGCACAAAAATACATTTTTAAAATTGATCTTTAAAATGAGAGTTGCGAAACCTTTTAATACTTTTTTACAGTAAAATTAAAACAGATACAAACCTTTAACTCTTCTTTCTGGTAATTATATAAGAATTCGTAAAAAAGATGTAAAACATAAATGATTAACGTCTTGTAACTTGCACTTAAGTAATTTTAAATATAAATAATAATGAAAAAGGTAACATTTGCAATAGCCTGTTTAGCACTTTTGGCTAATTTGAGCTGTAAAGAACAAAAAGAAGAACCTACAGTAGAAAAGACTGAAACGGTTGTAATTGAAAAAGAAACTGAACCAAGTGAGAGTGATGGAACCTCTATTAGCATCGATAAAGATGGTGTAGAATTTTCTTCAAAAAGCGGAGAAAATAAAACTGAAGTTGAAATTAAAGATGACAAAGCTTCTGTAAAATCTGAATAAAAAATAGTAATAATTTATTACAATGCGAAATAAAAAGAGTCAACATTTGTTGACTCTTTTTATTGTAATAATTCAAGATTCCATTCTTTATTTTTACGATACCAAATGTGTCCGTTTTCAACTTCTAATGGACAATCAAAATTGTTTGTATATAAACTACCTGTTCCTAATCCTTGAGGTAAAAAATTATTCAGAGTAAAAGTAAATTGTGCTATTGCATTTAGTCCAATATTACTTTCTAAAGCAGATGTAATCCACCACTCAATATTTAGTTTTTTTGCTACCGAAATCCACTCTAAAGTTCCCCTAAAACCACCTACTAAACTTGGTTTTAAAATGATATATTTTGGCATTATTTTTTGCAATAATTGCATTTTATTTTCTATTCCAAAGACTCCTATTAGCTCTTCATCTAAAGCAATTGGAAAAGGAGTATTTTTACACAACACTGACATGATGTCAGTATTGTTTTTTTGAATAGGTTGTTCAATACTATGTATTTTAAAATCAGATAATTGAATTAGTTTATCTAAAGCGTTATTTAAATCAAAAGCTCCATTAGCATCAACACGAATTTCTATTGTTTTTTCATCAAAATGTTGCCTAATAAAACGCAATAAACCTAATTCTTTATCAAAATCAATAGCTCCAATTTTTAATTTTATACAACGAAATCCTTGTGCTAATTTTTCTTCGATTTGTTGCTTCATAAACTGCTCTTCTCCCATCCAAACAAGACCGTTAATTTCCATGCTTTTTTTACCCAAAGTAAAGTCACTTGGAAACAAGTTAAAAGTTGTTTTTGATAGTAAAGAAAGGAATGCCATTTCAACTCCAAATTGAATTGAAGGAAACTCTAAAAGAGCTTCCCAAAGTTGTTCTTTTCCTAAATGAATATTGTTACAAACCCAACGTAATTTTTCTTCATAATCAGGTCTGTCATCAATAGAAAGTGTACGCAAAATTCCACACTCTCCTATTCCTCTTTTTCCGTCTTTTTCTAAAATTAAAAACCAAGTTTCCTTCTCGGTTAAAACACCTCTTGAAGTTCCACTTGGTCTTTTAAATTTTAAAATATATTTTTTATAAGTTGCTTTCAAATTAATTAATAAATTAAGAAAGTTAAATTCAAGACTGTTCGTTTCTGTTTTTAAAACTTTAAACATTCCAACGAAAAATCATTTTTATTTATGATGCTTTATATTGTTTTCAATCATTAATAATGATATTTATAGTTCGATACTTTCACCTATCCCTAATAGCATTAAATCTTTGTTTTTGTCAAAAAATTTACGTTTTGCTTCATCATGATCAATTTCAATATAACCAAACGTGTCAAAATGATATCCTAATATTTTATCACATTGAACAAAATCTGAAGCAATTATAGCATCATCAACATCCATTGTAAAGTTGCTTCCAATAGGCAAAATAGCTAAATCTAGCTTAGTTCGCATTGGAATTAGCTTCATATCCATTGTAAGTGCTGTATCACCTGCTATATAAATATTTTTATGTTCTCCTTCAATTACAAATCCACCTGGTTGACCTCCATTTGTTCCATCAGGAAAAGAAGAAGTATGAATTGCATTTACATATTTTACTGTTCCAAATTCGAAATCCCAACTTCCTCCGTGGTTCATTGGATGAAACGAAAAGCCTTTATTCCCATAATATGTTGCTATTTCATAATTAGATACAATTATTGCATCTGTTCGCTTTGCAATGGCTTCCACATCTAATGTATGGTCTTGATGAGCGTGTGTTAATAGAATAAAATCTGCTTTAAGCGAATTAATATCGATATGTGCTGCTTTCGGGTTTCCTGTAATAAAAGGATCTATTAAAATATTTACTTCATTTACTTCAATACCTAAACATGCGTGTCCGTAAAATGTTATTTTCATAATGTGAGTATTTAATGAGGTTTAATTATAAAAAATAGATTGTTAACCAAAATAAAAGACTTAATGCGAAAGTACTTAGAGCTACTTTTTTAAGTTCTGGATCAAAATCTTCGTACGAATTTGATTTTTTAATTTTGTTTAAATGAATGATTAATGATATATTCACTACTAATATTGGTAGTAATGAAATTTTAGTTATTAAGCAAAATATTAAAAATGATATTGAGGCAATGGCTATTATAATTTCATGATATATTTTTGCTTTTTTCAACCCTAATTTAACAACAAGTGTATTTTTTCCTGAAGTTTTATCGTTTTCAATATCACGCATATTGTTTAAGTTTAAAACAGCTACACTTAGTAATCCTATTGAAATTGCAGGTAATATCAAATACCAATCAAATGTTTTAGTAAATAGAAAATTTGATCCTAAAACGCTTACTAAACCAAAAAAAACGAATACAAACACGTCTCCAAAACCACTATATCCATACGCATTGCTACCAACTGTATATTTAATAGCTGCTCCTATTGATCCTATTCCTAATAAGATAAAAATTAAACTAAGTCCAAAATTTTCTTTACCAAATGCTACGTAAATTAAACTTAAAGCTATAATAAATGTAATTATTGCTGTGATAATAACTGCTTTTTTCATTTGACTTGAACTAATAATTCCTGAACCAACTAAACGCTTTTCTCCTATTCTATTTGCATCTGTTCCTTTAACTCCATCACCATAATCATTAGCATAATTAGACAGAATTTGCAGTCCTAAAGTAGTTAATAAGGCTAATATTGTTATTTCTAAATTAAAAAATCCTTGATAATAAGCATAAGCACTTCCTACAATTATTCCAGATATCGACAATGGTAATGTGCGTAATCTTGCTGCTTGAATCCAATGTTTCATTTTATTATTTTAAATGTATTTTATATTAAATATTGTATCCTAAAATTTGTTATTTAAGTTTCTCACATCCAGTTTCTTTTTGAAACTTCAACTTGATATAACCAATAATTTACTAATTTTTTTAATTCTGAATAGTTTGTCGTACGAAAACTTATATTTCCTCCTGCGGTGTATAAAGTTACTGAACCTATATTTGTTCTTTTTTGCCAAAATAGCTGAAATGTTTTTATACCTTGAATTTTATGAGGTTGAATGAGTTCATAATCAATATCCCAAGCACCGCTTTTTTTAACAATAAAATCAGTTGATGTATACAATCTATAGTTTTTATAAGAAAACAGTATAATAACGCCTATAAATAAGCTGTACAGAGTTGCTAATCCTATTGCTTGAACCGTTTCAAACTTATTATTGTAGTTATTGACAAATAATCCTATGGTAACAGGAATAAGGATGAAAATAAAACTATTCAATAAAAGTTTTCTAATATTTGGATGTAATTCTTTTTCATACTTTGGTAATTTCTCAATCAATAACTTTAAAATTTCAATTCTTTCATCGTTGTTACAACCAGGAATTTTTGTTTTGTCTTTATTTTTAGCTCTTTTTTCGTCACTCGATGCTTGCTTTATTTCAATTGTATTAACATTTAGCTTTCTTTGAAAAAAGTTTTGCGTCCATTTTATAATTTGAACTTTCTCTGGATTAATAATTGTGTTTTTAAGATTGATTAACCCATAAGAGAGAATAAATGTGTTTTCATCCCTTTTTATTGTGAAATTAAAGTATTTCACTATTGTCATTACTAAGTTAATAAATAAAACAGAAAAAATAATCAACCCTAATGCAATCATTAAAACTGTGGTTAAAGGAAATTCATCTAGCTTACTAACATTATCATCTATTAACGATTCCTGTCCTATTTGCTTTAGATTTTCGGAAATGGTGGAAAAAACAAGAAATAGATACGCTAAACTTGCCATATAATTAGCTGTGAAACCAATTTTTATTAAACTTCCTAAGCTAATCGTTATGAATGATTTTGGTTCTTGTTCTGATTGAAAATCATCAACATTCCCATTGTAGTCTTGTTTTTTTGAGTTTTCAATTAATCTACTTTTTAAATTAACAGCCATTTCTTCTGAAATAGCACCAATCGAAGCTTCTTTTTTATCGCTTCCTGCTGTATCAATTTCTAGTTTGTGAACATTGAATATTCTTTGAATCAAACTTTGATTAATATCGACTTTTTGAATTTTATGTAACTGAATAGTTGTCTTCGTTTTATTTAAAATACCACTTTCAATTACAAATTCTTCTAAATCTGAATCGATATAAAATTTAAAAAACCAATATTTAAGAAATGCAATTATTGCTATTAATAAAATTAAAATGATGATACCAATGTATACATACATTCTATCAAATAATTCTTTTCTAAATAGAAAAACAACCAATAATGGCCAAAAGGCTCTAATTGATTTTTGTAATGTATTTGCAAATAATACAAGAACTCCTATAAGAGACTGACGTTGAGGAACAGTAAAGTCGAAATTAGTTCTCATTGTTTTCTTCTTCTATATTTTGAGACTCTTTATTAGTTACTCTTTCATCTTCAACTTTATTCTCAATTTTATCAACAGCATCATTTATTTTCAAAGAAATCATACTTTTTATACGTAATGCTTCTTCATATACTAATCCTGGAATTTTTAAATCACTACTATTTCCTCCAGCCGTAAAAAGTTCAATTGTTGCTAATCCGAAAAGCCTTGAAAAAAAACCTTGGTGCAAAGCTACATGTTGCACTCTATTATTAGGAATAATAACAGTCGTTTCTCTTATCAATCCTGATTTATAGATTACATCATGAGTTCTAAAAGCATAACCTCTTTTTTTGAAACTTAAATTGTAATACAAAATCATTATAATTAAATAAATAGGATAAATAATTCCTATTAACAACCAAATTCTATTTGTAAAAATTTCTTCATTTATATATAGCACCGAAATGATTCCTAATAATAGAATGAAAAAGAAAATACATATATTTATCAGAATTACTCTAAAATATTTTGGATGTAAATCGTTATATTGTATTTCTTCAAACTTTGGTAAGGTTTTTATATCAATAAGTTCATTTTTAAATTCTTCCATAATTAATTATAATATTCATTCAAATTCTTAATTGCAATATATCGATTCCGTTTTCGTAATTCTTCGTTATCAAATTCTTTAAGTAAACAAAAGAAATTATCTCATCATTAGCACAAACGATGAATACTATTTTATTTTTGATATTTAAAAATTCGAGTTTAACTAAAAATAAAAAATCAGTAAAACAAGTTATGTATTACTGATTTCATATTTTTTTAAATATTTATGGCAAATACTTTTTTTCAAAGTTTGGTTTACGTTTTTCTAAAAATGCATCTCTTCCTTCTTTTGCTTCATCAGTCATATAAGCTAAACGAGTTGCTTCACCTGCAAAAACTTGCTGACCAACCATTCCGTCATCTGTTAAATTCATAGCAAATTTCAACATTTTAATTGATGTTGGCGATTTTGCTAATATTTCTTGTGCCCATTCATAAGCCGTATCTTCTAGTTCATCATGTGGAATAACTGCATTTACCATTCCCATTTCAAATGCTTCTTGTGCTGAATAATTTCTACCTAAAAAGAAAATTTCACGCGCTTTCTTTTGTCCCACCATTTTTGCTAAATATGCAGAACCATATCCTCCATCAAAACTTGTTACATCTGCATCAGTTTGTTTAAAAATAGCATGTTCTTTACTCGCTAAAGTCAAATCGCAAACTACATGAAGAGAATGTCCTCCACCAACTGCCCAACCAGGGACAACACAAATAACAGCTTTAGGCATAAAACGGATTAAACGTTGTACATCTAAAATATTCAGTCTGTGATAACCATCATCTCCTACATATCCTTGATGTCCACGAGCTTTTTGATCTCCACCACTACAAAATGAATATATTCCATCTTTAGACGAAGGTCCTTCCGCAGAAAGCAACACTACACCTATAGATGTGTCTTCTTGAGCATCATGAAAAGCTTCTAATAATTCTCTTGTTGTTTTTGGTCGGAAAGCATTACGAACATCTGGTCTATTAAAAGCTATACGTGCTACTCCATCACATTTTTTATATGTAATATCCTCAAATTCTCTTACTGTTTTCCAGTTTATTGTACTCATATAATTAGTTTGTTTACAAAGGTTAACCTATTTATAAATAAAATCGTTTTTAAGCAATTCTAAAGATAAAAGATTAGTATTTCACATTCTTTTTAAATTTTGTTATTGGATAATTTAAACTTATTTTTCAGTAAAAATAATTCATTTTTTGCATTATATTGCATGTTTAAAAATTTTACTCCCATGAAAAATAAATATTTAGGCTTACTTTTGGTTTCAGGAATGTTTTGTGTTAATGCACAAGAATATGAATTTCAATCGGTTATAGAGTTAGAAACAACACCTGTAATTTCACAAGGACAAACAGGCACTTGTTGGAGTTTTTCTACTTCATCATTCCTTGAATCAGAAATCACACGATTAACTGGTAAAACAGTTGATTTATCAGAAATGTATCAAGTACGAAATACTTATCCTAAAAAGGCTGAAAATTATGTAATGAGACAAGGTAAAGCACAATTTAGTGAAGGAGGTTTATCTCACGATGTATTAAATAGTGTTGCTAATTATGGTTTAGTTCCTGTTTCTGTTTATACAGGTTTAACAGAAGAAGAAAAAACGCACAATCATGCTGAAATGGTTGCCGTTTTAGAAGCTATGGTAAAAACGTATGTAGCTAATCCTGCAAAGAAGCTTTCTCCAAAATGGAAATCAGCTATTAATGCTGTTTTAGATACTTATTTAGGAGAAAATCCAAATGATTTTGTTTTTGAAGGGGAAAAATATACTCCAAAAAGTTTTATGGAAAAAATGAAGATAAAACCAGAAAACTACGTTACACTAACTTCTTTTACTCATCATGAAAATTATAAATCATTTATTTTAAATATTCCTGACAATTTTTCAAATGGTAGCATGTATAATTTACCACTAGATGAATTTGTTTCAAATATTGATTATGCTTTATCAAAAGGATATTCATTAGCACTTGACTGTGATGTGTCCGAAAAAACTTTCTCTGCTAAAAATGGTGTTGCATTTATTCCTCAAATTGAAGATGATGCGAAAAAAGGATTAACTGAAATTATTGAAGAAATGAATGTTTCGGCAGAATATCGTCAGGCAGAATTTGAAAATTTTGAAACAACTGATGATCACTTAATGCATATTGTGGGAACAGTAAAAGACCAAAAAGGAAACTTATACTATAAAATTAAAAATTCTTGGGGAAGTGATGAAAAAAAAGTTGCAAATGGAGGTTATTTATATATGAGTGTTCCATACGTAAAACTAAAAGCAATTTCAGTATTAGTACATAAAGATGGTCTAGAGAAAAAAACAAAAAAAGCACTACAACTATAATTCAAAAACAAACAACAACGCAATGTATCCAAACAAAATAAAATATAGCTACCTATTATTTTTTATTGGTTTTTCAATTTTTGCACAAAATAAAGATTTTACTCAATTTGTAAATCCATTAGTTGGAACAAAAAATATGGGACATACTTTCCCTGGAGCAACAACTCCTTTTGGAATGGTACAATTAAGTCCTGAAACAAATTTACAAGTAATGTTTACTGAAGATGGAAAATACAATCCAGACACTTATAAATATTGCGCAGGTTATCAATATGATGATGTTACTATTTTTGGTTTTAGTCACACACATTTAAGTGGAACAGGGCATTCTGATTTAGGTGATTTCTTAATAATGCCAACAACTGGTGTTTTAAATTTAAATCCTGGCGATGCAAAACAACCTAAAAGTGGTTATCACTCTCAATTTTCTCACAATAACGAAAAAGCTTCACCTGGATATTATAGTGTAAAACTAGATGATTATAATATCAAAGCTGAATTAACAGCCACAGATAGAGTTGGTTTTCATCAATATACTTTCCCAAAGTCAGATGATGCTCATATTATTTTAGATTTAATCTCAAATATTTATTTGCACGATGATAAAAATACTTGGACATTTATTCGAGTAGAGAATGATTCTTTAATTACAGGTTACAAACAAACGAATGGCTGGGCAAGAACTAAATTTGTGTACTTTGCTATGCAATTTTCAAGACCATTTACAAGTTATGGTCATAAAAAATATGATAAAACAAAGTATAATGGTTTCTATAGAAAATTTAATGAAGAGCACAATTTTCCAGAAATGGCTGGAAAAAATTTAAGAGCTTACTTTAATTTTAAGACAGAGGAAAATGAAAAAATCAAAATTAAATTTGCTTTATCCTCAGTTAGTACTAATGGAGCTTTATTAAACCTAAATACCGAATTACCACATTGGGACTTTGAGAAAGTTAAAAATGAAACAAAAGAAAAATGGAATAAAGAACTTTCAAAAATTGACATTGAAACTGAAACATTAGAACAAAAAGAAACATTTTATACTGCTATGTATCATAGTATGTTAAGTCCTATAATTTATGAAGATGTAGATGGAAGCTATAGAGGTTTAGATCAAAACATACATAAATCAGATGGTTTTGTAAATCATACTGTCTTTTCTCTTTGGGACACTTACAGAGCTTTACATCCGTTATACAACATTATTCAACCTAAAAAGAATAATGATATGATTAAGTCTATGTTAGCACATCACGATCAAAGTGTGCATAATATGTTACCTATTTGGAGTCATTATGCTAACGAAAATTGGTGTATGGTTGGTTATCATGCTGTTTCAGTAATTGCTGATGCTATAGCAAAAGGGACAACAGATGTTGATTTAAACAAAGCACTTTTAGCTTCATCAAATACAGCAACAGTTCCTTATTTTGATGGTTTAGAATATTATATGAATTTAGGATATGTTCCTGAAGATAAAAGTTCTTCTTCTGTTTCAAAAACGTTAGAATATGCTTATAATGATTGGTGTATTGCTCTAATTGCAAAAAAAGCAAATAATACTGAAAAATATAATGAATATTTAAAACGTTCTGAAAATTATTTAAACGTTTACGACAAAGAAATTGGTTACATGAGACCAAAATTAGCTAATGGAAATTGGAGAAAAGAATTTGATCCGTTAGACACACATGGACAAGGCTTTATAGAAGGAAACGCATGGAATTATGGACTTTATGTTCCACATCAAATAGATAAAATGATTCAAATGATGGATGGAAAAGATGCATTCTCAAAACATCTTGATAAAATTTTTACAACTCCTATAGAAGATAAATACATAGAACATAATGAAGATATTACACGAGATGGAATAATTGGAAATTATGTTCATGGAAATGAGCCAGGTCATCATATTCCATATTTATATAATTTTACTAACGAACCTTGGAAAACGCAATCAAGAGTTAGAATGATTTTAAATACAATGTATAGCAATAAAGAAGACGGTTTATGTGGTAATGATGATGCTGGACAAATGAGTGCTTGGTATATTTTTAGCTCATTAGGATTTTATCCTGTAAACCCAGGTTCTACTGAATATTCAATAGGAAGTCCATCCATAAAATCAGCTATTATTTCTTTAGAAGATGGCAATAAATTCACTATAAAAACGATCAATAATAATGATAAGAATATCTATGTAAATAAAATTAAGTTAAATGGAAAATTAATTAATACTCTATCTTTGCGCCACCAAGATATTGAAAATGGTAGTGAACTTATCTTTTATATGAGTTCTAAGCCAAATAAAAAATTTATAAAAAAATAATTTTTGCAATTTAGATCCTCAATAAGCACTTTTAATAAGACTATATTTTTTAGTATAGTTATAATGCTTATTGGGGTTACTTATCCTGCCTTTTCTACTAAAGATATTCTAAGTTTTATTATTGTAGCTACAATAAATTATTTAAGTGTAGTACTATTGATTTGGATTTTATTGCATACTAAATATAAAATAAAGCATTCAACCTTATTTTGTGTATCTGGTCCATTTAATAAAGAAATTGATATAAAATCAATAAAAAAAATTCAAAATCATAATGGTATTATTGTTCCCGTAACATGGAAATTAGCACTAAATTCAAAAGGTTTAATTATTACTTATAATACCTACGATGATATATATATATCACCTTCAAATGAAGAAGCCTTTCTGAAAAGCCTACTCGAAATTAACCCCAATATACTAATACTAAATTCTGAAAATGCATTCTAATTTTCGTTCAGTACTGCTTATTTTTATAATTAGTACTACCTTTTTTTCATGTCAAGAGAAGAAAATAAAAAATATAGCTCCTATAAATAAAATCAATTCTACAATAAATTATATTCCTTCTTTCCCCAATTTAGATAAAGACTATTCCAAACTAAAACAAACTGAAATAAAACACTTTTATGATACAAATATTAATATAGACAACTTCAGCGGTTCGTTTTTAGTAGCAAAAAATGGAAAAATAATATTTGAAGATTACCAAGGTTTTTCTAATTATAATAAGAAAGAGAAAATTTCAGCTTCTACTCCATTACATTTAGCATCTGTAAGTAAAGTTATGACTGCATCTGTTATCTTACGATTAATTGACGATCATAAGTTAAAACTAAACACAACATTAAAATCGATATTTCCTGAATTCCCATATAAAGACATAACTATTGAATCTCTTTTAAATCACAGAAGTGGCTTAGCTAATTATGCTTATTTTAGTGAGAATGATTCCATTTGGGATAAAACAAAAACACTTAAAAATACTGATATTTTATCATTACTATCCACCAAGAATATTAAACTCGATTTTACTCCTAATACTAAATTTAGTTATTGTAATACAAATTATGCTTTATTAGCATTAGTCATTGAGAAAATTTCAAAGCAATCATTTCCTGAAGCTATGAATAAATTACTTTTTGAACCTATTGGAATGAAAAATACTTTTGTTTTTGAATTAAACAAGCAAAAAGATACTATTTCTAAATCTTATAAAAGCACATGGCAAGAAATTCCTTTTGATCATTTAGATGCTATTTATGGTGATAAAAACATTTATTCAACACCTCAAGATATACTTCAATTTGATTTAGCAACATATTCAAATACCTTTTTAAGTAAAGAAATTAAAGAGCTTGCTTACAAAGGATATAGCTATGAAAAAAAAGGAGTCAAAAATTATGGATTAGGTATACGTTTAAACGAATGGGATGATTATACAACATTATATTATCATAATGGCTGGTGGCATGGCAATACTTCGGCATATATTACATTGAAAAAAGACACTGTTACAATGATAGCTTTATCAAATAAATATACTCGAAAAGTTTATCAAACAAAGCGATTATCTTCTTTATTCGGAAATTATCCTTTTGAGGTTGAAGAAGAATAAATAGTCTTAATGTTCTAAAAAAAGCCTATAAAATTAATTTTATAGGCTTTTTTTATAATTTGGATTAAAAATAAAAATTAATATTATATCAAATAGATTCCATCATCTTTGATTTCAATAAGTTTTTGCCTATATAAATTACCTACTGCTTTTTTAAAAACTTTCTTACTCATTTTTAAAACAGTTTTAATATCTTCTGGATGTGAATTATCATTTAATCCTAAATAACCTCTATTTGATTTCAATTCATCAAGAATAATTTGTGATGACGGTTCAATTGCCTCAACGCCCAACTTTCGAAGTGAAACATCAATTTTTCCATCTGGTCTAACATTCTTAATATATCCTTTTACTCTCATACCAGGCTTTATATCCTCGTATACTTCATTTTTATAAGCTAACCCTCTATGTTTCTCATTTATAATTACATTAACTCCTGCATCAGTAATATGAGACACAATTAAATCAACTTCTTCTCCATTTTCAACTGTAATTTCATCATTGTTTAAAAACTGTTGTGTTTTGCTTGAAGCAACCATTCTATTGGTTTTTTCATCCATAAAACAGTAAATTAAATACCGTTTACCTTCTTCCATTGGTCTGGCTTGTTCTTTAAAAGGCACAAACAAGTCTTTTTCTAATCCCCAATTTAAGAAAGCTCCAAATTTATTAATATAATTTACCTTTAAGTGTGCAAATTCATTTAGTTTAACATACGGTTTTAATGTTGTTGCTACAGGTCTTTCTTCATGATCTAAATATACAAACACAGTAATATCATCATCAATATGAAATTCCTTTGGAACATATTTATTAGGTAATAAAACATCATTTTCTTCGTTCTCTCCATCACCTAAAAAAAGTCCTACTTTTGTATCCCTAAGTATTTTTAATGTATTGTATTGACCTATTGCTAACATAATTTTTTCTAAATTGTTTACAAAGGTAGTTAATTGATTTTAATAAATTAAATACCTATTTCAAGTTGAATTCTAGTGTACCAATTATTCTTTGTCACATTGTTTAAATAATCTAATTGACTATACGTTACTTCTGCTTGTAATTTAAATGCGTGTTCCCACAAATAACGTGTAAGACCTAAACTAAATTGTTTTGTATCAGGTGTAAGTGCTTTTATTTCATTTTTTACATTTTGAGTAGAAAAACGCCCTACAATTTCGTAATTACTTGGAAACACATAACTTAATTGATAATCCATTCCTTCTCCTGCAAAAACATAATTGAAATCAGTAATATCATTTGGATTATATGTGATTAAATCTTTTGCATCGCGTTGCATATAAGTACTCATAAAACTCCATCCGTTATATTTTAATAGAGCGTCTACAAAAAGTGAGCGCATAGTTTTAGGAGCAAAAAGTTCATTACCCAATTGACCTTGAGTTCTTACAGCTCTATTATTTTGATGATAAACACCTGATAACATTAATTTAGGTGTTTCCTCTCTTAAAATATCTCCTTCAAAAAAACTTCCATTTTTTTTAAATGATCCAAAAGGAAACAACTCTACTTTTCCTGTTAAAGCAACACCATCATCAGATGTTTTTGTCCAGTTTCTTCCTTCACCTGTTGAAATAGCTGTTTTAATATTATATGAAAAAACATCTTTCTTTTCATTCAAGTAATATGCTTGAACACCAAAATCCCTATCAATTGTAAATCTTGCATTATTAATTGTTCTATCCGTTAATTGTAAAGCTCCTGAAGAATTAACACGTTGTCTATTTCCTGGTAATTTTGTTTGTCCAAAAACAAAATTCCATTTTTTATTTGGTCTATAATAAAAAGCCGCATCACGAATAATGTTCACATTACTTCCTTCTTCAACAACACCTACATCTCCTGGTGCAAATGATAGCTGGATTACATATAGAAACTTTGGATTACCAACATAACCATCTAATCGTAAACGCAATCTTCTTATATGAGCTTCATATCTGTTATCTTTATCCTCTTCATCAAAATAAGTAACTCTATTTTGCATTCTAAAGCGAATATTCAATTGAAATAAACTATCAGGAGAAGTAATTCCAAGTCCTTTTCCATAGCTATAATAGGGCAATGCTGCCAACTTTAAATCGTTATTTTTTATTGAATCTTTTTTTTCTTGCGAAAACCCTAAAATGGATAAAATAAAGAATAGTGTAGTAATTAAAAATTTCATTTTTTGTATGTTAGTGTGTTATTGTTGGGTGCAAATTTAAAATAATTTATATAATATATACAGCTTTAATTACCTTTGCAAAAAATTACACTATGTCAAACATATATATAGGATATCATTTTACAATAGAACCAGTAGAATTAGGCTCTGAAATATTATTAGCAGAACTAGGAGAAACTGCTTTTGAAAGTTTTGTTGAAAATGAAAATGGTCTTTCAGCTTATGTTCAAAAAGAATTTTGGAATGAAAATATATTAAATGATATTTACATTCTTAAAAACGAAGAATTTAAAATTTCATATACTTTTGAAGAAATTGATCAAGTAAATTGGAATGAAGAATGGGAAAAAAACTTTGAACCAATTGATGTAGATGGAAAATGTCATGTTCGTGCTCCATTTCATGAAAAAACAAATGCAGAATTTGATATTGTAATAGAACCTAAAATGAGTTTTGGAACAGGACATCATGAAACAACTCACATGATGATTCAACATTTATTAGAAACTGATGTAACTAATAAAAAAACACTTGACATGGGTTGCGGAACTGCCATCTTAGCTATTCTTGCTGAAATGAAAGGCGCACAACCAATAGATGCTATTGATATTGATAATTGGTGTTATTTAAATTCAATTGAAAACGCGGAACGCAATAATTGTAAACATATAACAGTATATGAAGGTGATGCTACTTTATTAGAAGGTAAAAAATACGATGTTATAATTGCAAATATTAATCGAAATATCCTTTTAAATGATATGCAACAATATGTTGATTGTTTAAATCAAGGCGGTATATTATTTTTAAGTGGTTTTTATACTGAAGATATTTCTATAATTAATGCTTCATGTATAGAAAAAGGACTAAATTATGTTAAAAAATTCGAAAGAAACAACTGGGTTGCTTTGAAATATGTAAAACAATAATTAATTTTGGACTAATTTTTAATTAACTAAAAATGAGTACGATAGAAAAAATAAAAGAAGAACTTTTAGTTGAAGAGTTAATAGGTATAAATAATGAAATCATTTTATATAATGATGATGTAAATACTTTTGACCATGTTATTAATACTTTAGTAAGAGTATGTAATCATGAAGCATTACAAGCTGAACAATGTGCTTTATTAGTACATTATAAAGGTCAATGTGCCGTAAAAACTGGAAATTATGAAGAACTTATACCTTATTGTTCAAGTTTACTTGAGGCTGGTTTAAGTGCAGAAATTCAATAAAACAAAAATCCGACAGTGTAATGTCGGATTTTTGTTTTATTGAAATGTCTTGTCCTAAAATAGCGATACATAGAAGTGGAATTCCTAGAAAAAAATGGACAATTTTGATAGACCTTAAGACCTTAAGCGATCATTTTTAAATTGTTGTTAATTATTTTTTTTGATATTCTAAAATAGTTTAAATTATTTAATTGTTTGTACCTTCTTTTGATACTGTAAAATGTTTTGAAAAACTTTCCACAACAGCATTATATCAACAATTCCTTTTCTTGACAGCTCTGATATAAGTGATGACTGTATCCAAGTTGTATTCTCTTTTAATTACTCTAAACTCTCTTTTCAATTTATTTTCTAAAACAGCATATTTATGGGAAGAATTTGTAGTTATTTTGAACTTACATTTTATAATACTTTACAAATGAGGTTTTTACATTAACTTTCTAACTAACTCTTTGTAAGTTTTAAATCCTAACGTTTCCAACTCTTTTGCTATTCTTGGACTATCTACTTTCTTTTGCTTTGGTAATAAACTCCTTTTTTTAACGTTTTACATTATCAGAGCTAACATTTAGTTCATTAGCAACACTAACCGAGCTACCTCGTTGGTTAACTGCCTTTAGCTTAAATGATTGCTTTGCAGTTCTAAACTGTGAATTCTTTTCTGTCTTTCCATTTTGTAAAGTTACAGTAGAAGGACTTAATTAATTCGTCCATCCAAAGGTAGTAACTCCAAAATGAGAACTTATAAAAAACATGCAAGTGTTTAATTACCTATTTTTAGCTAATAAACAAACCTGCATCGATTTTTTAGGACGAGTCAAAAAAGATATTATTTTACCTTACTATTATTCTCCTATAATCCGTTTTATTTCCATTAGTGACTTTAACTAAGTACATTCCTGATGTTAAATCTAAATCTAAATTAGTTTCATTATTAAATACCTTTTCTAAAACTAATTGTCCTGTAAGAGTATATAATTCAACTTTTGATTCATCTTCTAATCCAGAAATTATTAAATAATCAGTTGTAGGATTTGGGTAAACTTTAATCTTATTTTCTGTAAAGTTTTGATTAGATAAAGTAAATGACCATGTGTCTCCATAATTTGCTCCAAAAATATAATCTGCTAATTCTGGATAGTCTATAAATGGATTACGATTTACTTGCCAAGTATAAATATAATTGTTACGATTCATTTCAAAGTCATCTGCTGGATCTTGTGTGTTCCAAGTTAACAATGAAGCTAAATCTCCTAATTGATTTGCTGTATTATCTGGAGGATTTCCGTTTACTAATTCCAAACCATTATAACGAACTGCCATATAAAACAAAGCTCTTGCAACATCACCATGCCAACTTCCCTGACTTCCAGAAGGACCATTATAATCTAATCCATAATCTTTATTACTTCTACTTGAATTTTCTGCACCATCTTCTGCTCTAATATGATGTGCATCTCCATGACCTGATTGGATATCATCTGCATTTGTAGGCAACCACACATTGATTCCATCTGGAGTAGAATCTGTTCCTCCAGAAAAACCACCTCTAGATTGTGGAAAAATATGTTCTCTATTCCAAACTCCAATATTACTTGAACCTGTTTGATAATCTAAAATTGGTTTTGGACTTTCGACATACATTTGCCAAACTTCATTTGAATTTTTCGGATTTTTATCAGATTCTTTCAAAATATATACAATATCTCCATAATTATGAGCATGCACTGTATTCGGGTCTGCAATAATATCTTGTAAAGCTTGTCTTAATGCATCACCAGACAAACCTTCTAATGAATCGTAATAACCCGCAGGAATTGTTGGTGCAACCAATCCGTATGTAGGATTAAGCGGTGTTCCATAAGATTGAACAATATAATCGTTATCATATATTCTTATTATGATATTATCATTTGCAGAAGCATAACCAAAAGGTAATGATTGCACATCAATAAGCATTTCTTCATCTCCTTCATCTGTAGTATCGTCAAAAATATTAATATTCGTTTGAGTTGTTGTTTCTCCAACTGGTATTAAAACGGTTAAACTACCTGATCCAATATAATCATTTACCATAAAATTTCCATTAGTAAGTGTAATATTGATTTCCAAATCTTGATCAGTTACAGGTGTATCTGTTGTAAAAACAATGTTGAAATTTTCTCCCTCAATATAACTATTTTGGCTAGTTAAAATAGTTAAATAATTAATTACAATTCCTGAACCATCATTATTAATACCAGGTGTAGGCGTTTTTGCTTCGTAAGTTCCGTCATTTTTTCTTTGAACAGACTGTGTAGTATTTTCTCTTGTACAAATAGTTACATTTAAAATGGACATTAAATTTGTAGGTTGACTTGTACTATTAGAATAAGCTAAAGCATCAATTAAATTTGTAGTTGTAGCTAAGGTTCCTGTTGATGTAGAAGCATTGTAAGGAAAATCATCAGAACTTCCTTGATATAAGGCAACTATATCAGGACCATTTTCAATAGCTCCGTTAAAAAAACTCCCCATTGGAGAAGGAGAAACCATTGTATTTCCAAAATGAGCAATCCCATTAATATCAGTAGTATAACCATCTAAATCGATAGTAAAATAACTTGAAACATTGGTCTCATTAAAAAAAACTAATACATATCCGTCCAAAGGAAAATTAGGATTTGTTGATTTTAATTCTATAAATTCAAGTTGATCTGAACCTGCTGTATCAGCATCTATTTCATTAATCACAATTTGTGAGAAAGAAAAATTAAAAAGAAAAAGAAAAAAAAGTACTTTTTGAGTCATAATAATTACCTTTAACTTCAAAGGTAGTTCATTTATCATTCAAAGAATAGCTCAATTAAGTTGTTTTATCAACAAATCTTCAAAAAAATGAAAATTGTCAAACTAATTTTACAATTTTCTTTTTTTATCTGGAAATTATGATATAATTTAACGCAACTTTTTGTTAAAATTACAATCCTAAATAAAACATCATTTTGAAAATCAAAAGTTTAATTCTATTTATAATAAGTTCATTTGGTTTTGCTCAGCACACTTCCTTTCTTAATGTTAGGGCAAACACTAATGAAAATACATTGCTAATAAAACAAGAGTTAAATTATGTAAATAATACGAATGATACTATATATAGTATTGCTTTAAATGATTGGAACAATGCTTTTTCTTCAAAAAATTCGGCATTAGCTAAGCGATTTTCAGATGAATACATCAGAGCTTTTCATTTAGCAAAAGATAATGATAGAGGTGCTACCACAATAAATACGATATTAGACATTAATTTTCAACCATTAAGTTGGCATCGAAATGAAAAACATGTTGATATTGTCCATGTAAAATTATCAAAACCAATCACTCCTTTTTCAAATCAAAAAATAACGCTTTCATATACTGTTAAAATTCCGAATGATCGATTTACTAGATATGGGTTTAATAATGATGGAAGATTATACTTAAAAAATTGGTTCCTTGCTCCTGCCCGTTTTGAAGATAAACAATTTATTATTCAAAGTAATGAGAACTTAGATGATATTTCAAATGCTCTTTCTGACTATGAAATTATATTTGAGATTCCAAAGAACTATTTTATTACTTGTGATTTAAACACGGATAATGAGATTGAAGTAACAAACAAAGAGTATAATACTTATAAATTTACTGGAAAAAACAAATCTGATGTCACAGCAATTATTTCTACAGAAGAAAAATTTATAAACTACAAAAATGAAATTATTGAGGTAAGTTCAAATTTAAATACAAAATTAGAAAATGTACAAAAAGCAATAATAATTGATAAAATAACACATTTTATTAATGACAAAATTGGCAAAAGTCAAATAGAAAAAATTATAGTATCGCAAGAAGATTACAATCGTCAACCATTTTATGGATTAAATCAATTACCCACATTTTTAAGTCCTTTTTCAGATGAGTTAATGTTTGAATTAATGTTTTTAAAAACATATTTAAATAATTATTTAAAGTTAACATTACAACTAACACCTAGAAAAGACCAATGGATTTATGACGGAATTCAAGTTTTTTTAATGATGCAATATATTGATGAATATCATTCTAATGTAAAAATGACTGGAAATTTAGCCAACCTAAAACTATTAAAATCTTATCACTTCATTAATATCGATTTTAACGAACAGTATAACTATTTATACATGTTGATGGCTAGAAAAAACTTAGATCAACCTCTAAATGAACCAAAAAACAGGCTAATAAAATTTAATGAACAAATTGCTAATAAATATAGAGCTGGTTTAAGTTTCAAATATTTAGATAGCTATTTAGAAAATGAAATTGTTCTAAGTTCTATTAAAGAATTCTTAGAATTAAATGAAACCTATCAAACAAATAAAACCGATTTTGAAACAATTTTAAAAAGTAAAACAACAAAAGATATCAATTGGTTTTTTAAAACTATAATTGAAAGTAGAGATTTAATTGATTTTAAATTTGGCAAAATTAAAAAAACAGAGAATGAGGTAACGGTTAAAATTAAAAATAAAACTAAGACAAATGTACCTATTTCACTCTATCAACTAAAAAACGATAGTATTATTTCAAAAACTTGGCTTGAAAACATAAAAACAGACACAACATTTATTTTACCTAGAAATGATGTAGATAAATTAGTTCTAAATTATAATAATGAAGTTCCAGAATACAATTTAAGAAATAATTGGAAATCATTGAGAGGTTTCTTATTTAACCATAGACCTTTAAAACTTAATTTTTATAAAGACTTAGAAGACCCATATTATAATCAGTTATTTTATGTTCCTGAATTTGAATTTAATTTATACGATGGAATTGCTTTTGGAGTACGATTCAATAATAAATCATTACTCAATAAACCTTTCTCATTTAGCATTGCTCCTTTTTACTCTACAAATACTGGAAAAATAATTGGTGATTTTTCTGCTAACGTTGATGATTATATACGAGATGATGGAAAATTATACAGAATCATTTACTCTATAAGCGGTAATCAATCTCATTATGCTCCAAATGCCAAATACACACGCGTTATTCCATCTATTCAATTTGTTTTTAGAGATCCTAATTTTAGATCAAACAAGAAAGAAGTTATTCAAATTAGACAATTATTTATTGATAGAGAATCAGCGCCAAATACAACAATAAACAAAGCCGAATCGAAATATTCTGTTTTTAGTGTTTCTCATTTAAATAGTCAATCTGAAAGTACTAAACTATTTAGTTTTTATAATCAAGTACAAATCTCAAATTCTTTTGGAAATATCACAAGTGAAATAAATTATAGAAAATTATTTGAAAACAATAGACAATTAAGTTTAAGATTTTTTGCTGGAAACTTCATCTATAGAAGTACAAAGTCTGATTTATTTACATTTGGATTAGACAAACCTGCTGATTATACATTTCAGACAAATTTATTAGGTAGAAGTGAATCAACAGGCCTATTTAGCCAGCAGTTTGTCAATGCAGAAGGTGGTTTTAAATCTATCCTTGATACTCGCTATGCAAATCAATGGATGACAACTGTAAACGCTTCGTTTAATATATGGAATTGGGTACAAGTATATGGCGATATTGGAGTACTAAAAAACAAATTTATACCCGCAGAATTTGTATATGATTCTGGAATACATTTAAATTTAGTTCCTGATTATTTCGAATTATTCTTACCTGTTTACTCTTCAAATGGTTTTGAATTAAATGATAAAAATTATGGGCAAAAAATCCGATTTATTGTAACGTTAAGTCCAAAAACACTTATTTCATTATTTACTAGAAAATGGTTTTAATCATTGAATATGATTTTTTATTGAATTATCATCAACAAAAAACCACATAATCCTCTATTTAATGTTATATTTCTATAAAAAATACGATATTAATAATAATTTTCAAAAAGATAAGTCTTTCACTATTGCATTTTAACTCCTATTTAATTACATTTGTTGCAATAACAACATTTACATTATGAGTAATTCTGTCGCTAAAGAAACTTTGTCTTTTCAAGATTTCAAAACCGAAGTTATCAATGATTATAAAATAGCTGTAACAAGTAGAGAATGTAGTCTTTTAGGACGTAGAGAAGTTCTTACTGGTAAAGCTAAATTTGGTATTTTTGGTGATGGAAAAGAAGTACCTCAATTAGCATTAGCAAAAGCATTTAAAAATGGTGATTTCCGTTCAGGATATTACAGAGACCAAACCTTCATGATGGCAATTGGCGCAATGAATATTGAACAATTCTTCGCTGGATTATATGGTCATACAGATATCAATCATGATCCTATGAGCGCTGGTCGTCAAATGGGTGGACACTTTGCAACACACAGTTTAGATGAAAATGGAAATTGGAATAATTTAACTGCTCAAAAAAATTCTAGTGCTGATATTTCTCCTACCGCAGGTCAAATGCCTCGTCTTTTAGGATTAGCACAAGCATCGAAAATATATAGAAATGTAAAAGGATTAGAAAATAAAACCAATTTTTCTAATCAAGGTGATGAAATTGCTTGGGGAACAATAGGAAATGCTTCTACATCTGAAGGATTATTTTTTGAAACCATTAATGCAGCAGGTGTATTACAAGTTCCAATGGTTATGAGTGTTTGGGATGATGAATATGGAATTTCGGTACATGCAAAATATCAAACTACAAAAGAGAATATTTCGGAAATTTTAAAAGGTTTTCAACGAGATGAAGATAATAATGGTTATGAAATTCTACGTGTAAAAGGATGGGATTACCCAGCTTTAGTGGAAACTTATCAAAAAGCATCTCAAATAGCAAGAAAAGAACACATTCCTGTTTTAATTCACGTAAATGAATTAACACAACCTCAAGGGCATTCAACATCTGGAAGTCATGAAAGATATAAAAGTACTGAACGCCTTGAATGGGAAACAGAATTTGACTGTTTAGCACAAATGAAACTTTGGATAATTGCAAACAATATTGCAACTGAAGAAGAACTAACAGATATCAATTTAACAGCAAAAAAAGCCGTTTTAGAAGGAAAAAAAGCAGCATGGACTGCATTTACTTCACCTATCAAAGCTGAACAAGAAGAGCTTATTACCTTGCTAAAATCAATTGCTGAAACAAGTACGAATAAAGTTTTTATAGAAAAACATATTAATGATTTATCTGTTTTAAAAGAACCTATTCGAAAAGATGTCTTAACTACTGCTCGTAAAGCCTTACGTTTACTAATTAATGAAAGTGGAAAAACAACTTTAGGAAATTGGATAACTACTTATCAAGAAAAAACCCAACCTAAATTTAGCTCACATTTATTTTCTCAATCTGATAAAAATATATTTTCAGTAAAAGAAGTAAAACCTACTTATGATGAAACGGCTGAAGATGTAGATGCACGTTTAGTTTTACGTGATAATTTTGATACTATATTTTCAAAATATCCTGAAACCTTAATTTTTGGAGAAGATTCAGGAAATATTGGAGATGTAAATCAAGGATTAGAAGGCATGCAAGAAAAATATGGTGAATTCCGTGTTGCAGATGCTGGTATTCGTGAAGCAACTATTTTAGGGCAAGGAATTGGAATGGCAATGAGAGGATTACGCCCTATTGCTGAAATTCAATATTTAGATTACTTATTATATGCCATTCAAATAATGAGTGATGATTTAGCAACTTTACAATACAGAACCAAAGGAAGACAAAAAGCACCACTAATAATAAGAACTCGAGGTCATCGTTTAGAAGGTGTTTGGCATTCTGGTTCTCCTATGGGAATGATTATCAATGCTATTAGAGGAATTCATGTACTTGTTCCTAGAAACATGACAAAAGCAGCAGGATTTTACAATACTTTATTAGAAACTGACGAACCTGCTTTGGTAATTGAATGTTTAAACGGATATCGATTAAAAGAAAAAATGCCTACCAATTTAGCTGAATTTAAAACACCTATTGGTGTTGTTGAGACTATAAAGGAAGGAAAAGATATTACATTAGTATCTTATGGTTCTACTTTACGTTTAATTGAACAAGCAGCTAAAGAATTACTAGAAATTGGTATTGATGCAGAAATTATAGATGTTCAATCTCTTTTACCTTTTGATATCAATCATGATATTGTAAAAAGTCTTGCTAAGACAAATCGCCTTTTAGTTATTGATGAAGATGTTCCTGGTGGAGCTAGTGCTTATATCCTACAGGAAATTATCGAAAATCAAAAAGGTTACAAACACTTAGATAGCGAACCACAAACATTAGCTTCACAAGCACATAGACCTGCTTATGGAACAGATGGGGATTATTTCTCTAAACCAAGTGCTGAAGATATTTTTGAAAAAGTATATGCAATTATGCATGAATCCAATCCAACTAAATATCCAAGTTTATATTAAGATTTCAATACTATATATTAAAAAAGAGGCTTATAGAGCCTCTTTTTTGTTTTTTTATTAAATTTAAATATTTCAAAACACTTTTATATTGTTTTTAGCGCTTCAATCAAACCATCAATATCTTCTTTTGTATTGAAATGACTAAATGAAATTCTAATATTAGGTTTTTGTTGATCTTCTAAGGATAAAAACTCAGCCAAAACATGAGATGGCTTACTACTTCCACTTTGGCACGCACTTCCTCTTGAAACTGCCACACCTTTCATATCTAATAAAAATAATAACATTCCTATTTTACTACTTTCAAAAGGCAAAATCACATTAACTATATTATAAAACACCTGTTTTCCTATAATTTTAATATCTGGAAAAGTTAATTGTAATTGCGAGATACAGTATTCTTTTAAATCAGTAATATATTTTCGTTCTTTTTCTAAATAGTCATAAGACAACTCTAAAGCTTTCGCCATACCAGCTATTTGATGAACTGCTTCAGTTCCAGCACGAAAACCTTTTTCTTGTTCTCCTCCATAAATTAGTGGTTGCAATACAATATTTTTTCTAATAAAAGCGAAACCAACACCCTTAGGACCATGAAATTTATGCGCACTTCCTACTATAAAATCAACAGGAAGTTGTTGTAAATCTATCTTAATCTTACCTACTGATTGCACCATATCACAATGAAAAAGTACTTTATTCAATTGACACAATTTCCCTACTTCTTCTATATCCAAAATTTCTCCCGATTCATTATTCACATGAATTAAAGAAACTAAAGTAGAAACCTCGTCTTCAAAAAGACTCTCTAAACTAGTAATATCAATAACTCCATTAGAAAGAACAGGAAGATATACAATTTCAACACCAAACTCCTGTTCTAATACCATAATAGTATGTAAAGTAGCATGATGTTCAATTTTTGATGTAATAATTCTCTTTACTCCTAAGTCTTTCACTGCACCACGCAAAATCCAATTTGTAGCTTCAGTTGCACTTGACGTAAAAATAATTTCAGAAGCTTGAGTATTCATTAGTTTTGCAATACTCTTTCTCGCAGATTCTAATATTGTTTTTGTTTCTCTTCCAAAACTATGAGACGACGATGGATTTCCATAATTCTCTAACAAAATAGTTGTCATCGTTTGCACAACCTCTTTCCTTAATGGTGTTGTAGCAGCATTATCTAAATATATCTTTTTCATAAAAACAATATTAATACAAAGATATAAAAGTGAGCTTGTATAACTATTTATTTAAAACAAAAAAACAGTTGTATAAAGATTTACACAACTGTTTCAATATAGATTAATATCTAAAAATTAATTCTTAACAAACTTCTTAATGATGTTTCCATCAAGAGTATTAACACTCATAAAGTATACCCCTGAATTTAAATCAGAAACATTAATATTTGTTGTTGTATTATTTACTTTAATATTTTTAACAACTCTACCATTTATATCTGTTATAGAGATAGTTTGAATTTCAAAATCTGGAGATGAAATATTAACCACATCATTTACAGGGTTTGGATAGATTGAAATGTTTGTGTTTTCAAAAGAACTCGATGAAAGAACAGATGAAAATTCAATTTTATCCAAAACAAGTGAAGTTAAAGCAGTTGTAATAGGATTATTATGATTAAATGAAAAATAATAAATTCCTGCACTTGGAGCTGTATAAGATGCTGTATTAACAACAAAGCTAGTCCCTATTACAGAAACAGTACTCAAAGTTGTAGTTTGGTCTGCAACTGTAGGAGCTGTTCCTACTTTAGCTAACAATGTATTTGAGATTGTAGTACTTGTAGATCTTGTTGAAAATTGTAAAGTTACTTGCTCTCCTGCCGTTAAATATATTGGTCTTGAAAACAGCCATCTATCTGTTACTGCTGTTGTAGATGAATTACTAAAAACCATTTGAACTCCATCTGCATAATAAGCCGCTTCAGCATTGTTATTTAAATTAAATGCGCCCGACCAACCATCTGCAAAATAGCCTTCATTAGCAGCAGTAGTTTCAAAACCATAGTTATATGGTAAAGAATTAGAAGTAAAAACAGAATAAGGTCCAACCCATGAACTTCCACATGAATTTCGAATATAAAATTGATAACGAGTGCTTTCTGTTAAAGCAGAAAAAGTATATGAATTTGTTGTAGGCGTAGCTTGAACAGTTGGGACTTCTCCTGGTAATACTAACGCTACGTCATAACCAGTAGCTCCCGTTATTGCGTTCCAATTCAAAGTAACACTATTATTTGTAATAGCAGATGTTGTAAATGCTCTATTTGGTGGAGTACATGTATTAGCAACAATAGAAACATTATCTATTCCAAGCAAAAACATATCCGTTGAAAAATTCCTAAAAGCGATATAAATTGGTCCTGAATAAGAAGATAAATCAATACTTCTTTTAGTCCATGCAACATTTTCACCCGTAGTTCCTGTCACTCCATCACCTTGTGAAAACAATTCAGTAGTAAAATTAGACACAGCGTTACCTGAAGTAGATATATATACTTTATAAGAATCTTTATATGCAGAATCATAAGATCTTGCGTCAAAATATAATGTCTTTGTTCCAGCAGGTAAAGTAATTTGAGGAGATACTAACCAATCATTTGAGGTTCCTGCAGGACTATAATAAGAAGTACTCATTGCAATATTATTATCAAACTCTTCTGCAGCCTCTATCCAAGCATTATCTACAAAACTTACTTGAGAATTCGGCACTAAGTTATCTTGGTTATAAATTGTCCAAGATGACATACCTGAACCTATTCCATCAAAATTTTCAGTAAAAACCTGAGCAGAAATAAAATTTATTGTTCCAAAAACCAATAATAGTAATGTTTTTTTCATAATTTATTTAATTTTTTTTTAATTAATAGTTGGTAAATATAACTAAAAAATAAATATTCTATAATAAAAATAATACAAAAAAAAATATTTAACTTTTTAAGTATTAATTTTATTAAAAATCTATAATATTCAAATACTACCGAATTTAAATCGGAAATACACGAACTTACTTTTAGCTTAATTGTCATAAAAAACTACAATGTTTAATCTATTAAATTATATAAAAACAATTATGAAAAAACAAAAAAGGGAGTCTTATTATAAGACTCCCTTTTTTGTTTTTCAACCAATACTTTATAAATATGTTTTAGATAATAAATAAAAGTCAGCTAAAACTAATGCTGCCATTGCTTCTACAATAGGAACTGCTCTAGGAACTACACATGGATCATGCCTTCCTTTTCCTTGTTGCTCTATCAAATTACCTTTATTATCTAATACTTCTTGTTTCTGTAAAAGTGTGGCAACAGGTTTAAATGCTACTTTAAAATAAATATCCATTCCATTGCTTATTCCTCCTTGAATTCCTCCCGATAAATTTGTTTTTGTTGTTCCATCTTCATTAAAGGAGTCATTATGCTCACTTCCTTTCATTTTTGCTCCATTAAATCCACTTCCAAATTCAAATCCTTTTACTGCATTTATAGACAACATTGCTTTACCTAATTCCGCATGAAGTTTATCAAAAACAGGTTCTCCTAAACCGATAGGAACATTTTGAATTACACATGTTACAACTCCTCCAACTGTATCACCTTGTTTTTTTATTTCTTTAATGTGTTCTTCCATTTTTATAGCCAATTCCAAATCTGGACAACGAACAGCATTGCTTTCTATTTTTGAAAAATCTATTTCTTGATATGGTTTATCTAATGTTATTTCTCCAACAGCAGATACAAATGCATTAATTTTTATTTGAGGAATGATTTGTTTTGCAACTGCTCCTGCTACAACCCTACTTGCCGTTTCTCTTGCTGAACTTCTTCCTCCTCCTCTGTAATCGCGAATTCCATATTTTTTTTCATAAACATAGTCTGCATGACTTGGTCTATATGTATCTTTAATATGTGAATAATCATTTGATTTTTGATTAGTATTAGGAATTATAAAGCCTATTGGTGTACCTGTAGTAACTCCTTCAAAAATACCTGATAAAAATTGAACTTCATCTTCCTCTTTTCTTTGAGTAACTATACTAGATTGACCTGGCTTTCTTCTTTGCATTTCTTTTATTATAGCCTCAATATCTAATTCAATACCAGCTGGACAACCGTCAATAATTCCTCCTAATGCTTCTCCATGCGATTCTCCAAATGTTGAAAGTCTAAATAGTGTTCCAAATGAATTTCCTGCCATAATTATAATTTTACTCCAAGTGTTTGATTAATAGCCCCGATGGAAGTGATTACCTTGTAAAAGCGTACAGCGGGACATACATTTAAAAAATACCAATAGCTTGGCTTCTTTAATTTAAACAACAAATTTAATTATTATTTTAATAAGTTATCACTTAAACATTTATAGTTATTTACAAAAAAGTACAATTACTTGATTATCAGTTGATTATATTTATAACGTTTTAAAATTTGAGTATTTTACACCTTTTTATGCAATATTGTAATCAAAATATCGTTAAAAGGTTTAATTTTGCTTAAAACAATTAAAATAAATAAAATGAGAAAAATAATTTTATCGGTTTTTATGCTAATAGGATTAGCACTAAGCACACAAGCTCAAGAAATTTCTAAAAACGCATTAGGGTTAAGATTAGGAGACAATGATGGTTTTGGTGGTGAAATTTCTTATCAAAGAGGTTTATCTGACAACAATCGTTTAGAATTAGATCTTGGCTGGAGAAATAGTAATCATGTTGATGCTATTAAATTGGCTGGTTTATACCAATGGGTTTGGAATATTGACGGTGGATTTAATTGGTATGCTGGAGTTGGTGGTGGATTAGGTAGCTGGAGTTATAATTATAACCAAAATGGTTATAAATATAAAGATAACGGTGCTTACTTTTTTGCTGCTGGAGATATAGGAATTGAATATTTATTTGATTTTCCTTTACAATTATCATTAGACTTTAGGCCAGAAATTTATTTTAATTCTGATGATTTTAGAGAAGATAACTTCGGTCCAGATATCGCTTTAGGTATTAGATATAGATTTTAATAAAAAAAGAGGAACTAATAGTTCCTCTTTTTTATTTTTTATTTTACATTGTATTTTTCGACTTTTGGAATGATTGATATACAATATGGATTTGTTAGTGCCATTGTTACATATTTTTCTTTTGATGTAATAATCTTTGAATAAACAACCAACTCATTTTCAAGTAACTCTATCTTATCAATATCTATTGAAAATCCTCCTGTACTTTTTTGTCCTAAATGTAATATTATAATATTATTTTTATTAAAATTAATCTCTGAGATATTTGGTACAAATTCTGTAATTTCAAGTCTTTCTAACTCTTTAATAAAATCATCTTTATTATCTATTATAAGATGTCCTTTTTCTTCATTTCCACCGTAAGAAGCACTGTAAATTGTATTAAAATCCATGGTAATATCTTTTTTACTTGAACTACAAGACATTGTAAGTAGTAATAGTGTTGTGAATAAAATTGTTTTCATTTACTTATATAGATTAATTGCACTTTGATATACTTCTTCATAAAGTGGTAATATTTTTTTAATATCAAACTCACTTGCTCTTTTTAAAGCATTTTTCTTGAATGTATTTATTTTTTGATCATCTTGAAGAATTGTAATTGCGTTTTTACTCATATCTTCTATATCACCTACATCACTTAAATATCCTGTTACTCCATTTATGTTTACTTCTGGCAAACCTCCAGAGTTACTAGAAATTACAGGTACTCCGCATGCCATTGCTTCCAAAGCTGCTAACCCAAAACTTTCTGTTTCTGATGGCAATAAGAATAAATCGGTATAACATAAAATTTTATCTATTTCATTACTATTTCCAAAGAAAATTACTTTGTTATGAATTCCTAACTGAACGCATAAATTTTCTGCTCCTTCTTTCTCTGGACCATCTCCAACCATCATCAATTTTGCAGGTATCTTCTTTTGGATTTCATAAAAGATCCTAACAACATCTTCTATTCTTTTTACTTTTCTAAAATTGGAGATATGAGTAACTACTTTTTCTTCTTCGGTTGCCATTAAAGACCGATGACATGGAGTATTTTCATCCATTCTTTCTTTATTAATTTCAATAAAATTAGGAATTACTTTGATGTCATTTGTAATATCAAACAATCTGTAAGTATCATCTTTTAGACTTTGTGAAACACTTGTAACAATATCTGATTTATTAATACTAAAACTTACTGCTGGTTTATAAAATGGATGATTTCCTACTAAAGTAATATCTGTTCCATGTAATGTTGTTACCATTGGGATTTTTATTCCTTCTTCCTCAAGCATTTGTTTTGCCATGTAACCAGCATACGCATGTGGAATTGCATAATGCACATGTAAAACTTCTATTCCATACAATTTTACCATATTAACTAACTTACTTGATAAAGCTAACTCGTATGGCTGATAATGAAATAAAGGATATTCTGGAACGTGTACTTCGTGATAATAAATATTTTGACTTAATAAGGCTAATCGAACAGGCTGACTATATGTAATAAAATGGATTTCGTGTCCTTTTCTTGCTAACTCAAGTCCTAACTCTGTTGCAACTACTCCACTTCCGCCAAAAGTAGGATAACAAACTATAGCTATTTTCATTGATTTTTTTTAAACGTTAAAAGTACCATAATTTTATTATCTTGATTTTTAAATATTCGTTAAATTATTACATTAATTCTATAAAAATACAGATTAAAAATATAGATTGTGACTAAAAACTAGATTAGAAACTTACTTCTTTATAGTTATTTCATAAGTATTAATCCAATTTTGAACTGTAATTTTTGAGATTAATTCGCCTATTAATTGAAAAGGAATATCTTCTGCTTTTTTAAATCTTATACAACTTTTTCCCATATCTAATTTTTTCTTAGAGTACTTTGGGTATTCAGAAGCAAACCAATTATAGAGTTCTTTATTTGCATATATACCCATATGATAAAAGTTAATACTATTTTTTTGAGAAGCAAAACTCATAAACGGTAAAGGTAATTTTGGATCGCAATGATAACCAGAAGGATAAATTTCATGCGGGACAATATATCCAATCATACCATAACTCATTCTTTCTTCAAATCCTTTTGGAAGATTTTTTAAAATTACTTCTCGAAGTTTTAAAAGTGTACCTTTTCTTTCCTCAGGTGCTTCTTTTATATATTCTTCAGGAGTTTTTGCAGTTGATACCATAACTTAGTCCATTATTGCTTCGTAAATTACTTTCTGAATATTTTCTCTAATATTTTCCCTTGACAATACATTCGTTGTTGCTTCTGGATATGTTCTATTTGATAAGAAAACATATACTATTTCTTTTTCTGGATCTGCCCAAGCCATTGTTCCTGTAAAACCTGTATGACCAAAACTAGTCATTGAAACACAACCACATGTAGGTCCTGATTCTCCTAATTGAGGTTTATCAAATCCTAATCCTCTTCTGTTTTTATCTTTACAATAATAACACGTATTAAAAGCGTTAAATGTTTTCTCAGAGAAAAACTGATCTCCTCCATAATTTCCTTTCTGCATAAACATTTGCATTATTTTTGCAACGTCTAAGGCATTTGAAAATAATCCTGCATGACCTGAAACTCCTCCTTGCATTGCAGCTCCCATATCATGAACATATCCTTGTATTGCTTCGTATCTATAATAATTATCTATTTCTGTAGGAATTATATCATTCATATCGAATTTCTGCAAAGGATTATACATTGTGCTTGTAGCTCCTAATTTAGAATAATAGTTCTCATTCGCCAAAACATCTAATTTTTTACCAGTAGATCTTTCTAAATACTCTTTCATTAAAATAAATGAAAAATCACTATACTTATATTTTACTTTTGGTAACAAATCACTATCCGCAATAGCTTTTATTATAGAATCATTATAATCTTTTCTTAAATATAAATTTTCAGAAACTTGAATAGGAAATTCTTTTGAATATGCTTTTCTGTAATACTTTTCACTTGGTTTTCCTGTTGTTTTATCCAAAGTTTCTTTATAAAAAGGAAGCCATGCTTTAAATCTTGCTTGATGTGTTAACATATCTAATAATGTTGCATTTGCTTTATTTGTTCCTTTAAAAACAGGCAACATTGTACTTAATTTAGTATCTAATTTTACTTTTTCTTTATCAAACTGAATCATTAAATTAGGTAAAGTCGATAAGATTTTAGTTAATGAAGCTACATCGTATAAGTCTGTATTTTTAACATTTATATTTTTATCATACGTGTGATAACCAAATGATTTTTGATATACTACTTTCCCTCTTCTTGCAACAATTATTTGTGCTCCTGGCGTCATTTTTTCATTGATTGCATAATTTGCAATAGAATCAATTCTTGATAAAACATTAGAATTAAGTCCTACATTTTCAGGAGATTCAAATCCTAATCTTCCAATATTATTTGTATTAATTCCATCATTAGTATAAAAATCATTATTTATTGAAACTGGAATTTTTCCTTTTGTTCCAATAGCTCCAAAAATAGCTTCTGCTGCAACTGTTTGAGAAAAATCGTTATTTTGATAAGCTAAAATTAACCCCTCAAAACTATCAAAATTAGCTATTCTTAACAATGAATATGGTTTTGTAAAAAAAGTAACAATTACTTTATTTTGTTTTGCTATTTTATTAAGCCAATTTACATCTTCTTGATTTAAATTATGGTTTTTCCATGCTCCATCTGCTCTATGATATCCTATAATAACTTTAGAATACTTTTTTAATTCAAGTAGTGTTTCATTTAAACCTTTAGTTGTAATCTCGTCAACTCGCGCATACTTATTAAGTACATTTAAAAATGTTTCAGAAGTATCATCCCCTAATTTTAAGTAGGCAATTTTTTCTTCTTCTAAATTTTTAATTGGAATAATTTTATCTTTATTTTTAAGAGTTGTTATAGCATTTTCATACAATGTATAGTTCATTGCATCATATTCTGATTTATTCAAATCTTCATAAAGATTTTCAATTTTTATTGGTTTATAATTATTTAAACCTACTTGATATTTATATTTTAGAATCTTTTTTACAGAAGCAGCTAATCTTTCTTCGGTAATTTTTTTATCATCAAATGCTTCTTTTATTTTTTGAATAGCAACAGGTACATTTTCTGGAAAAAGTAAAATATCGTTCCCTGCTAAAAAAGCTTCTAAATCTATGTCTCCTGGTTGTTTAAAATTACTAGCTCCTTTCATATTTAAAGCGTCAGTAATTACCAATCCATTAAACTTTAATTCATTCTTTAAAATATTAGTAATAACATTATAAGAAATAGATGTAGGGTATCCTTTTCTAGATTCTATACTTGGAACATCTAAATGTGCAACCATAACACTTGCCAATCCTTTTCTTATCATTTCTCTATATGGATACAATTCAATAGAATCTAGTCTCTGTTTACTGTGTTTTACAAGTGGTAATGTATGATGTGAGTCTGCTTCTGTATCTCCATGTCCTGGAAAATGTTTTGCTGTTGCAAGAACGCCTTCACTCTGTAATCCATCCATTAAAGCAATAGCTGCATTGGTTACATTAATTTTATCTTCTCCAAAAGATCGATTTCCAATAATAGGGTTTTTGGGATTTGTATTTATATCAACAACTGGAGCAAAATTGAAATGAATTCCCATTCTTTTCGATTGTTCTGCCATTTGCTTCCCCATTTTTCGTATCAAATTATGATCTTGAATAGCTCCAAGAGTCATATTCCATGGATATCTATACGTTGAGTCTAAACGCATACTCAATCCCCATTCTGCATCAATTCCAACAAATAATGGAATTTTTGATTTAGATTGATATCTATTTGTTAATTGGGATTGCCTTATTGGTCCTCCTTGAAAGAATATAACTCCACCTATTTTATGTTGTGTTACTAAATCATCAATATCTTTATAATGCTCTTCATTTTTATTAGAATAAGCAGCTACCATAAACAACTGACCCACTTTTTCTTCAAAATCTAACTTATTATATACACTATCTACCCATTTTTGCTGAAAATAAAGTGTGCTATCTACTTTAGCATTAGAATGATGTAGATTTGTAATTAATCTTTTCGGTTTAATTATTAGTGAAAATATTGATAGAAATATGAAAGTTGAATATTTTAACATCTGAATTGTATTTAAAAAAAATCATCATTAAGTTGGTCTAATGATGATTTTCAAATATAGTAAAAAAAAAGTTTAAAAAAATCGATTGTGCCAACTATCACTAGCTGGAACTTCCCAAAAATCTTGCCACTCTTCTATTGTATTTACTAAATTATTAAAAACTATTGTGTTAGCAGAAACAGCTTTTTCTTTGGCCATTTTTTTAAACTCAATTAGTGGTTTGTGTGCTATATGTTCGCCTAGTTTAAAAGTAACATTCATTTTATCAAGTAAATCAACGTTAAACTTCTGTTCAAGGCTTTGAATAAATTGTACAGATGCATCAATTGAACATCCTGTAGCTGCTTGAATATCTTGATTTACTGCGATTATTATAAATCGATTGTATTCTAATTTAAAAGAAGCCTCTAAACTTTGACCATGTGCAGACCAGCTTTCAATAAAAGTTTTAGTTTCTTCCTCTATTTGAGCGATTTCTTCATCTGTAAACTTTCTATTAGATTGATAAATCCAGATTCTAGAATGCAATGGTAGTGTGTCAAATGGTATATACATTTTATTGTTTTATAATATCTAATACAACTTTAAAAGGAACAACTTTATTACTTTTTGCATCATATAAATTTGCTTCATAATAAAGCACTTTCACATTATCTGTTGGTTTCACAACTGCATCTTTTAATAAAAATAAATTTTCGAAATTTTCTAATATTAAAAATGAATTTGTTTTACCTGAATCTTCTTTAAGTGTAAATGTTAAAAACTGTTCAGATTTTGTTGCAATAATTTTTCCTGAAATTGATAAATCATCTTGAAAATCATCAGAACCAATATTTTCTTCTTCCATTTCATTTATCAGTTTTAAAAAACTTGGACAATTAAAAGCTAATTGCATACCTACGCTTTCTGCAATTTCTGTCATCTTTTCTTCATTTCCAAGAATATCTTTTCCGAAATGTTTTTCAACATCTTTTTCAAATTTATTAATCGATTCAATAATACATAACCCTAAAGTTATATCTAGATTATCTTTATTAATGTTTTTTTCCTGCGAACATTGACATGTTTGATCTGAAATTTTCTTTATTAGCTCTTCTTTTGAAAGCTTTTGCGCAAAAATTGATTGCGTAATCAATAAAAGGACGATTATTTTTTTCATATTATAAATCTTGTGCGTTTGCAATTAATTCTGCTATATCAAGTACTTTGACTCTACTTTCTTTTTCTTTAAATTTAACTCCATCTGTCATCATAGTGTTACAAAATGGACAACCAGCAGCTATAATATCTGCTTTTGTCTCAATTGCATCTTCTGTTCTTTCAACATTAATGTCTTTATCTCCTTTTTCTGGTTCTTTAAACATTTGTGCTCCACCTGCTCCACAACACAATCCATTTGCTCTAGATCGCTTCATTTCAACTAGTTCAGCATCTAATTTTTGAATCAAATCTCTAGGTGCTTCGTATACATTGTTTGCTCTTCCTAAATAACATGGATCATGAAATGTAATTTTCTTACCTTTAAATTGTCCACCTTCAATTGTTAAACGACCATCATCTAATAATGATTTTAAAAATTGTGTATGATGAACCACTTCGTATTGACCTCCTAATTCTGGATATTCATTTTTTAATGTATTAAAACAGTGTGGACAAGCAGTAACGATTTTTTTTACTTCATAAGCATTCATGACTTCAATATTTGTCATGGCTTGCATTTGGAATAAAAATTCATTTCCAGAACGTTTAGCTGGATCACCTGTACAGCTTTCTTCAGTACCTAAAACTGCAAAAGGGACATTTGCTCTATTTAATATTTTCACAAATGCTTTTGTAATTTTTTTTGCTCTATCATCAAAACTTCCAGCACAACCAACCCAGAATAGAACTTCAGGTTGTTTGCCTTCTGCCATCATTTCAGCCATTGTAGGCACTATAATATTTTCAGACATACATTTTATGTTTAAAGTTTAAAGTTTATATTTTAAGATAAAATAATACAAACTTCAAATTTTTTATTTTTAATTATTTATTCGTGATGTTCGTCATCAAAAACTTGAATGGTAACTTCTTTATCTACTAAATCTGTAAATTTACCTCTATAACGAGTTGCTTTTACTAAGTGATTATCTATCCAATGGTAATTTCCTCCACGTGGTTTCCCCATCAACATTCCATGATATTTAAATCCATACTTTTTCAACCAAGTTTCAGTAACTTCTCTATGTGCTTCTGTCCTTGAAGTGAAAAAGAAAATTATATGTCCTTCGTCATACCATTTATTCAAAGTAGCCAAAGCATCTGGATATACTTCCGCAGTAGCCATTCGTTCTGGCTCTTCATTAGGAATATCATCACAAATTGTTCCGTCAATATCTATAAGGTAATTTTTAATTCCTTCGGGTAAAATTGGACTTAAATGTTCTCCATTAATTGTTAAGGTTTGTAATTTCCCTTCTATTTCTTCTTTCTTCATTTTTTAATCTTCGTTTTTCCAGTTTAACCTATCCATTTGATTATATTGCCAAGGCGCTCCATTGTTTTCAATGTTTGTCATCATATTATTCAACTCCATTGGAGCTGCACTTTGTTCCATTACTAAATAACGTCTCATATCCATAATAATAGATAAAGGACTAATATTTACAGGACATTCTTCAACACAAGCGTTACAAGAAGTACATGCCCAAAGCTCTTCTGGCGTAATAAAATCATTTAATAAAGACTTTCCGTCTTCAACAAAAGTTCCTTTATTTGCATCAATATTTTTTCCTACTTGTTCTAGTCTATCACGTGTATCCATCATGATTTTTCTAGGAGAAAGCTTTTTCCCTGTTTGATTTGCAGGACAAGAAGAAGTACAACGTCCGCACTCTGTACAGGTATAAGCATTTAACAACTGAACCCAATTTAAGTCTTGCACATCAGAAGCTCCAAATTTTGCAGGCACAGCATCTGGATTTGCAGGAGCTGCAAACGGATCAACCGATGGGTCCATCATTAATTTTACTTCGTTAGTAACACTTTCTAAGTTATCAATTTTTCCTTTTGCATTTAAATCTGCAAAATAAGTATTTGGAAAAGCTAATAGAATATGCAAATGCTTAGAAAAATATAAATAATTTAAGAACACTAAGATTCCTGAAATATGTAGCCACCATGCTGCTCTTTCAATTAGAGCCACAACATTATTATCAATACCATTAAAAATTGGAGCTATAAATTGTGAAATTGGAAATGAACCTGCTTGATGGTAATGACCAAATCCGCCTTCAACAAATTGCAAATGTAAATCAGCAGCATTCATTAATAAGAATAAAGACATCAACACTAATTCAAAATACAAAATGTAATTAGCATCATTTTTTGGATATCCTTTCATTTCTGGTTTCCAAAATCGTTTTAGTTTTATAACGTTTCTTCTTACCCAGAAAATAATAATAGCTATTAATACTAAAAATGCTAAGATTTCGAATGAACCTATAAGTATATCATAAAATCCTCCTAAAAATCTAAAAACTCTATGTGTTCCAAAAAGACCATCAATGATAATTTCAAGTACTTCTAAGTTTATAATTATAAATCCTAAATAAACAATAATATGCAATATTCCGGCAACAGGTCTTTTTACCATTTTGGATTGCCCAAGAGCAATCATCGCCATGTTTTTCCAACGAGCTGAAGGATTATCTTTTCTATTTACGTTTTGACCTAATTTAATATTTCGAATTAATTTTTTTACATTTCGAGCAAAATATCCTATTCCTGCTATTAAAAGAATGGCAAATAAAATGTTTGGTAAAATATTCATAGTAAATTAGTCTTTTATCTGTTCGTTTTTATCATTAATCTCTGGTGCAACATAAGGTTTGTTTTTCTTTCCAAAAACCGAGACATTTACATAGCGAGTAGGGTGTAGTCTTAGATCTTGCAACAACAATTCTAATTCTTTAGAAGCATTAGTAAAGTTTGTGTACATGGCTTCATCTTTCATTAGTTTCCCCATTGTTCCCTTTCCTGCTTCAATATCGGTCATTATTTTATCTACATTAGCTAATGTCTTTTCTAAACTTTTAACTGTTTCACCTAAGTTTGCTTTTGCTAAGGAATCAGACATTACTGCAAAATTTGCTGTTGTTTTGTCTAAATTTGTAAATGAAGCATCTAATTTAGCCTTATTATTAGCTAATAAACTATTCAAGTTTTTAGAAACACCACTAAACTCTGTTAATGTTTTATTTAGCTCTGATAAACTGTTTTTTAAATCAGCTTTTGCTTTTTTATCTAGTATCTCATTAAAGTTTGAAAATAACACATTTGCATTTTCTAATAATAGATTAACTTTATCTTTTAAAGGTACTATCTGTTTTGCAAAAGCATCTGTTAATCCTAACTTCGATGTTGCTTTAAGATATTCACCAGACGCTATCAAATTTGAATCATCATCATTTGGAATAATAATAATTTCTTTTCCTCCTAATGGCGATGAACCTGTTAATTCTGCAATACTTGATTTTGATATAGGATAATCTGAAGTAATTGATAATTCTACCAATACTTTTCTATTTTCTAAAAAATCATATTTATTTACTCTTCCTACTGTAACTCCTTTTATTTTCACAGATGAAGAAGGTTCTAATCCTTCTACAGAGTCGTAAATAACATATATCTTTTTACTTGCATCAAATAAGTTTTTACCTTTTAAAAATTGATATCCCCATATAAAAAGTAAAATTGAGGAAATAACTAAAATTGCGGTTTTAATTTCTCGTGTCAGTTTCAAAATAAATTATTTTTAACAAAAATAAAACTTTATTTTATTTAATCGCATCAGATAGGTTAATTTTTACTCCATCTTTATAAGCAACAACAAAAGCAGATTTATAGCCTTTTGCTTTTGCTTCTTCTACTCTTTTTTTAGCTTCATCATAAGATGATTCGTTTCCGTAAAAATATTTATATAGTTTTCCTACATGTTCCACACTAATATCTTTCAATCCTTTAAAGTTTGAAGGGACTGTTTTTATATTTGAATTACTTGCTGATATTTGAACTTTAAATTCAATTTTAGTTTTTATTTCTTTTATTTCACTAGCAGCTGATGTATTTCCTTCCACTTTTTTAACCTCTGTTTGTACGGTTTTAGGAACATTACCTGTTGATGAAACTTTAAAGTAATCTTTTTTATAAGATAGAATTGCATCTGCAATGGCTTTTGCAATTTCATTCTGACCTGTTTCTGTGTTTAAATAAGTCCCTTCTACTTTATTTGACAAAAAACCTATTTCAATTAAGACACCAGGCATATAAGATGCGTCTAAAACCCATAAAGGTGCTTGCTTTACTCCTCTACTTTTCTTACTTAATCCATTTTTAAAATTATCTTCAACAAAAGCTGCTAATTCAATACTTTGATTTAAATATTCTTCTTGTAAAATTTTAAGTCCAATTAAAGATTCTGGTCTATTTGGGTCAAATCCTTTATAATTTTCTTTGTAATCATCTTCTAAAAGAATTACAGAATTTTCATTTTTTGCTACTTCTAAGTTTGTTGTACTTCTACTTAATCCCATAACGAAAGTTTCTGTTCCAAATGCTGAATAGTTTTTTGCTGCGTTACAATGAATTGATACAAATAAATCTGCATCTTCTTTATTGGCGTTAATTGCTCTATCTTTTAATTCAACAAAAACATCTGTTTTCCTTGAATATACAAAGTCGAAATCTGAATCTTTACTTAAATATTCACCAACTTTTAATGTCACTGCTAAAGCAATCTTTTTTTCAACAAATCCATGATGTACATTTCCATAATCTTTTCCTCCATGACCAGCATCTAAAACTACTTTAAATTTTGATTTTGATTGAGAAAAAACCATCATACTTTGAAGTACTAATACAATAATTACTAGTACTTTAAATTTATTTTTTATTTTTAGAAAACAACTTGTTTTGTTTAGCATCGTTATAATTTTATTAAAAACTTATTTTTGCAAAAAAATATATGTAAGTTTGACACTTCAAAAAGTGAGCCAAATTTATACAAAAATACTATTATTAGTGTTGCATACAAAGTTATTTTATATCGTTTTTTTAGTCCTTTTTCTAATAACTGGAAAAACGACTATCTATTCTCAAGAAATAAAGACAAAAAAAACTTTTGAATCTGGGAAAAAAACTGTTCAGTTAAATGAAAGTGGAGCAATCATTGTTAATGATTCCGTTAAAAAAACGACCAATAATAATCCTGAAGAGATTACTATAAAAAATGACAGTATTAAAAAGAAACCTTTACTTGAAGGAATTGTTAAGCGAAAAGCAAAAGATTATGAAAAGGCTAATCAAAAAACAAAAGAACTTACACTTTATAATGAGGCCGAGTTATACTATACTGATATTGAATTAAAAGCTGGGATAATTATTCTAAATTATGAAAAGAATGAGGTTTATGCTGGTAGAATAAAAGATAGTTTAGGAAATTACACTCAGTATCCTGTTTTTAAACAAGGGGAAAACATTATTGAACCTGATTCTATTCGATTTAATTTTAAAACAAAAAAAGCTTTAGTTTGGAATTCTAAAACAAAGCAAGGAGAAATGAATATTTTAGCTGAAAAGTCTAAAAGAGAGAATGATTCTGTTTACTTTTTAAAGAATGCAAGAATAACTACTTCTAAAAATGTTCTTGATCCTGAATATTATTTTTTAGTTAGAAAGGTAAAATTTGTTCCAAAGAAAAAAGTAGTAGCTGGATTTACTAATTTGTATATAGCAGATGTTCCAACTCCTTTATTCTTGCCTTTTTCTTATTTTCCAATGACAGAAGAAAGTACTTCTGGTTTTATTGTTCCAACTCCTGGTCAATCTAATCAACAAGGTTATTTTCTACAAAATGGTGGTTATTATTTTGCACTTAGTGATTATTATGACTTAGCAATTTTAGGTGATTATTACACAAATGGTAGTTATGGTTTGCGTTTTGAAAGTAGCTATGCTAAACGTTATAAATATAATGGACGCGTTAATTTTAGACTTGAGAATAATATTCAGAGCGAGAAAGGATTACCTGATTATTCGAGATCATCTCAATACAACATTCAGTGGTCGCATAGCCAAGATGCAAAAGCTGCTGCAAATTCTCGTTTTTCAGCATCTGTAAACCTTGGAAGTAGTCAATATTTTAGACAATCTGTTAATTTAGCTAATGTTGGTTCTAGTTTAAATAACAACTTAAGTTCGTCTATATCTTATTCAAAAACATTCCAAACGATACCACAAATTAACTTTTCATTATCTGCAACACATAATCAAAACACAAATACAGAATTAATTAATATGACTTTACCAACTCTACAAGCTAGTGTTGATCGTATTTTTCCTTTTGCTCCAAAAGACGGGATTAAGAAAGGTTTTTTTAAGAATATTAATTTCCAATACAATTTAAGAGGAGAAAATAGAATTACAACCGCAGATTCTCTTTTCTTTAAACCTCAAATGTTTAGAGATGCTAAAACAGGTTTTCAACACTCTATTCCAATTAGTACAAACTTTAAATTGCTCAACCATTTTAGTGTTACAACTAGTGCAAATTACAATGAAGTATGGACTTTGAATACTGTAGAAAAGTCTTTTAGTTCTTCTGAAAACAAAATAATTACTGAAGATGTTAAAGGGTTTGATGCATTTAGAACTTATAATTTCAGTGCTAATTTAGGAACTACTATTTATGGAACATTTGACTTTGGGGAAGATAAAAAAATTCAAGCCATAAGACATGTCATGAGACCAAATATATCTTATAGTTATGCTCCAAGTTTTGAAAAATACTATGACACTTATGCTATAGATGCAACTGGAAATACAATGAGTGATTATACTCGTTTTGAAGGTGGACTTTTTGGAGCTCCAGGGAAAGTTTATGCAAGTAGTGTTGGTTTCTCTCTTAGCAATTCCTTTGAAGCAAAAGTTAGAGATGATGAAAGCACCACCGGAAAGCCTAAAAAAGTAATGCTTTTAAATAGTTTAAACATTGCAACAACATATAATTTAGCAGCCGATTCTTTAGCTTTAGCTCCATTAAGAGTAAGTGGTGGTACATTATTATTCAAACAAAAAATGAATGTCAATTTTGCTACTACTCTAGATCCGTATGCAATTGATAACTCAGGAACAAGAATTGAGCGTTTTAATATTGATAATGGTGGAAGTTTATTCAGAATGACCAGTGCAAACATGACGGTTAATTATGCTTTTTCAAGTACTGATTTTAATAATAAAGGTAATACTAACGCTTCTAATCAGACCGCTCAAAATGGTGGTAGACAAGACGATCTATTTGGTATTGGTTCAAATCTAAATGATAATAGAGAAAGTCTTTTTAACAAAGATGGCGAAGATGAAGATGAAGACACAAGCGATGAATGGTATAATACCAAACTGCCTTGGGATTTAAACTTAGCGTATTCTGTTACATATAATAATCGAAATAGAGAAAATGAGATTGGATCACATTCTTTAATGATGTCTGGAAATATTGAAATGGCTCCTAGATGGAAAGTTGGATTCTCTTCTGGATATGATTTTAAACAAAAAGGAGTCACTTTTACACAACTACGTTTTGAAAGAGATTTGGAAAGTTGGAGAATGAGTTTTAACTGGGTTCCTTATGGAACAAATAGTTATTGGGGTTTCTTTATCGGAATAAGTTCTTCTGTTCTTAGTGACATTAAATGGGAAAAACGTCAATTACCAGATAGAGTTTTTAGGTAATTTTCCATACTTAAAATGAACAATATTTATTTATAAAAAGTATTCTTATGAAAAAAATAATTTTTACAGACAAAGCTCCAGCTCCTATTGGCCCATACAATCAAGCTGTTTTAGTAGGAAACACACTATATACTTCAGGGCAAATTGCTATTAATCCCGCAAATGGTGAATTAGTTTTAGATAATATTGAAACTGAAACTAAACAAGTAATGGAAAATATGAAAGCTGTTTTAGAAGCTGCTGAAATGACATTTGAAAATGTAGTAAAATCGACTATTTTTATTAGTGATATGAATGATTTTGCTAAAATAAATGGTATTTATGGTCGTTATTTTGATGAGAAAACAGCGCCAGCAAGAGAAACAGTACAAGTAGCATGCTTACCAAAAAATGTTAATGTTGAAATTTCAATGTTAGCAATTAAATAATCATGGAATAAGAATATAAAATTGAATCCTATCATAAAAATTGATAGGATTTTTTTATAGTAATAATTAAAAAAAGTAGTAATGAATAATCAATTAATTATTGAACAAAACTGGTGGAAAAGAAATTGGAAATGGTTTTTACCAACACTACTTTTCTCTATTTTAACTGGACTCTTCTTAGCATTGAGTATTAATGGAAATGCAACTGATATTGCTCAAGCGTATTCTGATAATTCTCTTTATGAAAAAACAATTGAAAAAGCTAGATCAAATGAAAGAGTTTTAGAAATAATTGGAGATATTAAACCAATTGATAAACTAGCCTTTATTGAAGGAGATGCTATTTATTCCAACAACAATAGTTCGGTAGCACTATCGCTAAGAATAGAAGGCAGTAAAAGAAAAGGGAAAATAGACATTATTGCTGATAAAAATGGAACAAAATGGGAGTATAAAAAAATTAACATTAGAATTAAAAATCCTAAAGAAGAAATTCAAATTTTAAAAGATTCTATTGAAGTACATTAATATTATAATTCCATTTTTTTTAATTTTATACTATTACACCATAATCCATTTTCACATTATCCATTACCACATGAGTGTAAAAATGCTTTAGATTTTTGTTATCCATAAGGTGTATTTTTTGAAACTCTTCAAAATGTCGCATATCTTTTGTGTGAGTGATTAATACAAAATCATACGTTCCTGTTACATAATAACATTGTGAAACTTCTTTGCAACTTTTCATCGCAATTTTAAACTCATCTATTGCTTTTGAATTTCCTTCATATAATATAACATCAATGATACATGTTATTCCAATACCTATTGCTTCAGGAGAAATTATAGAAATATCAGCTTGAATAACATTTTCATTACGCATTTTTGTTATTCTTCTTTGAATAGCACTTTGGCTCAAATTGATTTTATGGCTAAGCTCTTCTGTTGTGATTTTATTGTTTTTTTGAAGAAAACTTAATATTTTTTTATCATACTCATCCAGTAAACGCATAATTTAATCATTTAGCTTTTAAAATTACATTTTTTATTGTGATATAGTACATATTTTGCGCAAAATAATCAATATTAAACCTATAATTTTGCGTTATAAATAATTTAGAAATATAATGAAAATACAAAATAGTACTGTAAATGACATTGAAGATATCAGAAGATTATATGATGAAGCAATAGCTTATCAAAAAAACAAAAAAGGTTTACCATGGCAAATTTTAGCAAAAGAAATTATTGAAATGGAAATTATAGAAAACAGACAATGGAAATTAGTTATTGATAATGAAATTGCTTGTGTTTGGGTAACTACTTTTTCTGATCCAGAAATATGGGGAGAAAAAAATCTTACTCCTAGCGTTTATCTTCATAGAATAGCTACAAATCCAAAATTTAGAGGACAAAACGTTATTTCTAAGGTTATTAATTGGGCTAAAGAATTTGGAGTTCAAAATAAAAAAAGCAAATTACGTTTAGATACTGCTGGAATAAATCCTGGATTAATAACAATGTATGTGAAAAATGGTTTTAAGTTTATAGATATAACTGAAATTGGAAGTTCTGAAAAATTACCAACTCATTATCATAATGTGCCTATTTGCTTATTTGAAATAACATTAGATACAGCCTTTTTATAGTAAGCAATAATATGACATTATTTTTTACTGACTTAATTAAGTCTGGATTAATAATAAATCTATTATCTATGTTTCCACTTAGATGGAGAAAAAAGATTAAGATTTTTTATTAGCCAGTACTGCATATATTATTTATGACATACTTTTAGGTACACTTCCTATTATTAATTGGTTCTACTATTGTGGTATTATTACATAGCTATAGATTGAATAAAATGCAAAAAATAAAGAATGCTGAGTAGATTTTATTTTAAATTTATTATCTATTTTTTATTTCATCTAATCCTAATAACAAAAGTTGAGCTGTCGCTTCATTTGTTGCTAATGGAATATTGTGGACATCGCAAATACGAATTAACATAGAAATATCGGGTTCATGTGCATGACTTGAGTTTGGGTCTTTAAAAAATAGAACCATTTTAGTTTTACCTTCTGCTACTCTAGCCGCAATTTGAGCATCTCCTCCTAATGGACCTGAAAGCATTTTTTTTACTTTAATTCCTACGCTTTCTACTCTGCCGCCTGTAGTTCCTGTTGCTATTAGTTTTATATTTTCAGCTAATAAGATATTTTTATTCTTGTTTAGAAATTGTACCATGTCGGCTTTTTTCCCATCGTGAGCAATAACTGCTATTTCAAATTGTTTTCCCATAATTCAAAGGTAAAAAAACCACGTTTATACGTGGTAAAATTTATTTATTTAAAATATGATATGCTATTAAACCGTCAATAGGTCTTCTTAATACATTACCTATACTAATTCCATATTTTTTCAGCATTTCAGTAAGTTCATCTTTTAAATAAAAAGCGATTGAGCCTACAAAATGAACTGGAATTTCTTTGCAATTTTCAAATTGCATGATATAATTTTCTATAAATTCTTGTAATTCTTCTTTTATAAATTTTTTACAAAAATCTGTGTCTTTATGTTTTATTAAAAATTTTGCAAATGTTGCCAAATAAGCGTTTGGATTTGGTTCTTTATATAAGTTAGCTTTGATAAAGTCTGGATCTACATTAAACTCTTTTTCAAATTCTTTTGCCATTTCTAATGGCATGTTATTAAAATAATAACCTCTTATTAAGTGTCTTCCAAAACGATTTCCACTACAATCATCCATTGCAATGTAACCTAATGATTGTACTTTTTGATGCAGTACTTGTCCGTCAAAATAACTACAATTTGATCCTGTTCCTAATATACAAACAATTGCTTTTTCGTTTTTAGGTGTAGTAGCATAAACGGCTGCATAAGTATCTTCATGTACAGAAACTATTGCATTTGAAAAATAGTCCTCAAAAACTGTTGCTAAAAAGTTTTTCATTCTATCTGTTCCACAGCCTGCTCCATAAAAGTATAAATGAGTTGCTTTTAATTTATTATGAGAAATATCAAATTTATTCTCTAATCTAGCGATAACTTCTTCTTTAGTTAATACTTCTGGATTTAGCCCTAAAGATTGCGTGGTAAAAATAACTTTTCCATTATCGTCAATAGCTATCCAATCGGCTTTTGTGGAGCCACTATCTACAAGTAGTTTCATTTTTTTAGTTTTATTATGTAATTAGCCCTGATAAAGCCATTGTTGGAGCTCTTTTATTTTGGCTGAAAGTTAAAAATAAAAAGCGACTGGCGAAAGCAGGAAATTGCTTTAAATAAAAAATCTTACTTAAATATAAGGATTAAGTAAGATTTTTGTTGTATTCATTTTATTTTACAGCCATTACATGTGCTGCTAAATCTAATAATTTTGATGAATATCCATATTCATTATCATACCATGATACTATTTTAAAGAATGTAGAATTTAATCCGATTCCTGCGTTTGCATCAATAATTGATGTACGTGAATCTGAAACAAAGTCTTGTGAAACTACTAAATCTTCTGTATATCCTATGATTCCTTTTAATTCATTTTCTGATGCTTTTTTGAAAACAGCCATTATTTCATCATAAGTTGTTTCTTTTGCAACTTTAACTGTTAAATCTACACATGAGACATCTGCTGTTGGCACACGCATTGACATTCCTGTTAATTTTCCGTTTAATTCTGGAATTACTTTTCCTACTGCTTTTGCTGCTCCTGTTGAAGCTGGAATAATGTTTAATAAAGCTGCTCTTCCTCCACGAAAATCTTTTTTAGAAGGTCCATCTACTGTTAATTGTGTTGCTGTTGTTGCGTGAACCGTTGTCATTAATGCTTCTACAATTCCAAAATTATCATTAATTACTTTTGCTAAAGGAGCTAAACAATTCGTTGTACATGATGCATTTGAGACTATTTTATCTGACGCTTTTACTTTATCATGATTAACTCCCATTACAAACATAGGAGCATCGGCAGATGGTGCCGAAATGACTACTTTTTTTGCTCCACCATCTATATGTAATTGTGCTTTTTCAAGTGTTGTGAAAATTCCTGTACATTCTGCAACTACGTCTACATCTATATTTGCGTCATCCCATTTTAATTGTGCTGGATCTTTTTCGGCTGTTACTCGAATATATTTATCATTAACATATAATTGTCCGTCTTTAACTTCTACTTTACCATTAAAACGACCATGAACTGAATCATATTTTAATAAATAAGCTAAATGATCTACATTTAATAAATCGTTAATAGCTACTACTTTTATATTATCTCTATTTATTGATTCTCTAAATACTATTCTTCCAATTCTTCCGAATCCGTTTATTCCTAATTTTATTTTTGACATATTTATATATTTATTTTGTACTTTTTATGTGATTTTTTATGTTGTCATTATATCTGACACTCTTAATAATTCTGTATCTATTGCCGTATGGCCTTTTATAGCTTGCTCTAATGGTGTTAGGGCTACTTTATCGTTTAATAATCCAACCATGAAATTAGATTTTCCATCTAATATAGATTCGACTGCTTTTACGCCTAATCTTGAAGCTAATACTCTATCAAAACATGATGGTGATCCTCCTCTTTGCATGTGACCTAAAACAGATACTCTAACATCATATTCTGGTAAATTTTCTTCTACATAATCTTTTAATTCGAATACATTCTTTCCTATTTTGTCTCCTTCGGCTACGACAACAATACTTGAAGATTTACCTGATTCTTTACTTCTTTTTAATGATTCTAATAGTCTTTCTAGTCCTAAATCTTCTTCAGGAATAAGAATTTCTTCTGCTCCAGCTCCAATTCCTGTATTTAAAGCAATATGTCCTGCATCTCTTCCCATTACCTCAACAAAAAATAAACGGTTATGTGAACTGGCAGTATCTCTAATTTTATCTATTACTTCTACTACTGTGTTTAATGCTGTATCATATCCTAATGTATGACTTGTACCAAAAATATCATTATCAATGGTTCCTGGAATTCCCATTACAGGAAAATTATATTCACTATTAAATACTTCTGCTCCTGTAAATGATCCATCTCCACCAATTACTACTAATGCATTTACTCCTGCTTTAACAAGGCTCTCATGGGCTTTTTTTCTTCCTTCAACTGTCATGAATTCTTTTGATCTAGCTGATTTTAAAATGGTTCCTCCTTTATTAATTATATTATTAACAGATCTAGGTCCTAATTCTTTAAAATCGCCTTCAATCATACCTTGATAGCCTCTATATATACCTAAACATTCTATATTGTGAAAAGCACAGGTTCTTACAACTGAGCGTATTGCTGCATTCATTCCTGGTGAATCTCCTCCAGATGTGAGGACACCTATCTTTTTAATGTTTGATGTCATTTATTATTTATTTATTGTAAATTTAGAAAAGGAAAATGGAATTTGTAACTATTTTTAACAGTTATTGAATTTAATACTAAAATTCAATCGTTTTCGTTAATAACTTTTTAGTTTTTAATATAAAAAACAGTAAATTAATCTATTTCTGGAACTTTTTGATCTTCTGGAGCTTTTTGAATTTTATTTCTTCTGTTATTAATTGATTCTAAAAATTCTGGATCTATATCAGAATCTGGAAAATCGTTTGAAGAATTATTTTCTGTTTTTTTCTTTTTATTTTTTTTAAAAATCTCTCTAATCAATTCTTTAAATGTATCGAAATCTACGGAATAGTTTAAACCAATTCCTTGTGTGTAACCAATTCCTTCTCCTATATAATTAATATCATTTTCTCTATTAAATACTCTTGCTCTCAATGAACCATCTTCATTTAATTGCATTTGAATTTCTACGTCTCCAACTAGTACTGATTCTGTTACACCACCTACTGGAACTCCTACTTTTCCATTTATAGAAATTTTATCATTAATTTGTGTACTCAATGTAAGTCCTACTCTATCTGATATTTGATTAATTCTGTCTCCTTGGCTATAATCTACACCTACTTGTAATTTTGCATCTTGATCCGAGAAGATATCATTAAATAATGAACTTGCTGTTTCAAATAATGATCCATAAGCTACATTTCCAGCATTTTCAGGAGTTGTAAAAGATCCAAATGCTAATAAAGCAAATGCTTGATTTTGACGTACATCTTTATTCTGCAATCGATAATCTATTTCACTTTTAAGAACACTACTTACTGTTGGAAAATTAATATTAAAATCTGGTTCAGGATTACTTAAACTTCCATTAATTATAATAGATACTTCTGTAGGTAATTTTCTATTAGTATTAAAAGATGAGCTTTCAATTAACACAGATGGATTTGCTTGAGTTTCATAGATCGCTTCAAGATTTAAAATTGCTCCTAATGGATCTCCTTCCCATCTTATAGTACTTCCTTTTTTAACATAGAATTTTTTATCAAATAGTCCTGCTTTTTTAAAATTATATTCTCCTTCTTGAACTTGGAAATCTCCATACATTAAAAACTTACCTAGAGTATTTATTTCCATTTTCATAGATCCATATCCTCTGCCTTTCATAGCATGCCCTGATTCTCTATCTAGAATTACTTCGATTTCTGCATCTGTATCAATATCAAAATCTAAATCTAATTCAATACCATTGTATTTGTTTTTTCTTAATTTATCAATTGATGTTTTATTTAAATCTTCTTCTCTTATAAAAGTCATATACGCTTTTTGTCCTACATCTTCTGAATTACTCACTGGTATTTTTATAGATGTTCCTTTCTCTGATTCTCCAACAACTTTTACTAATAATGATTCTACTGGTCCGCTTATGTTTGCTTTTCCTTTCATAAAAGCAGTTCCATAATAATATGCATCTTCAGAATCTTTTGTATTTAATCCTAAAATATTATCTGATTTTAATTCAAGGTTTAATTCCCAATCTGAAAAAGCATTATGCTTAACATAACCATTTAAAATTCCTTGCGTATTAAATTTTGTATCTGTAATAGCAATGCTTCTAAATAGAAATTCACGTTCTGTTACATCTACAATAGCATTTTTTTCAAAATTATAATCAACATTTAGATAAGGTGCATTTAGTCCTGCATTATTTAAATATAATCTTCCATCAATCTCTGGTTTTGTAATCAATCCTCTAATTGTGGCATTACCTGTTGCATCTCCTCTTACATCTGTGAGTACATTTCCTATCAATGAACCAAATGGTGCTAAATCAAAAGCATTAAAACCTGCATCCATATTTAACACTGATTTTTTATCGTTATATTCTATATTTCCGTTTAAGTAGAATCTTTCATCTCCTCTTTGAACAATATAAGAATCTACTCCAAATCTATTTAAATTTTCATTTCCTTCAACAAGAACATATAAATCGCCAACAGGATATTTATTAATTTTAAGACTATCAATTCTTATATCTGACAATGGTTTATGAAAATTATTATCTTGTTCATACTTAGCAAATCCATTTAGTCTTCCATCAATACTAATACTATCTAATGAAGGTGTTATTTTATTTAAATCGACATCGTTAAATGTTAAATTAAAATTTTTATATGTTGAATCTCTCATTTCTCCATGGAAATCCATATTCTGATTTTCATGAGATAATCTAAATTTTTGAAATTTAAAATTCTTAAAGCTTTTATCGAAAACTATTTTATTGTCATTATTCTCTTTTTCATTTATAAACCATAAATAGTCCTTAAACTTAACTTCAGATTTTTTAAATCCGATTACAGATTCTTTATTTTCATCTATTGTATGATATAAGTTCAAAGAGAAATCATCATTATTATTGTTTCCTCCTTTAAACTCTGTTCTAACAAACAGTGTATCATTCATTGTTAAGTTAATCAAATTAAAATTTGATATCTTATAATATTTAGATCGAATACTATCCATTTCTATATAAGTGTTATATAACGGATTTTTATTATCTATATCAACTTTAATATTTGTAAAATTATTTTCGAACGCTATTACATTTGGCGAACTAAAATCAAAATCAAATTTTCCTAAATCGGCATTAATTTTACCTTTAATTTTCGTGTTTTCGGAAATAGAAATTTGTGGAATGAATATTTCTACTATTTTATTATAAATTGTAAAATTAAAATCTAAAAACTGTCCTTTTTGTAATTTGTTTGGAGAATAATTCGCATATAAACTTCCTACTGCATTTTCTATTATTTTTCTTACTTGATTAATTTTATATTTTCCTACTACTTTACCTGTAATAATATCTGGTGAATTAATTGTTATCGTTCTAATTCTTTCGGAGTCAAAACTTGAATTCAATTCAAAATCATCAAAAAAGTAGCTATCTAAATTATTCTGATATGAAACATTTGTAACTCTTAGTGATCCATCTAAATCGTCTAATGTGTTTCCTTTTGCTAAAAAGAATATATTTCCTTTAAAGATAGAAATTGTGTCAATTTTAGAAAAGTGTAGTGCGTGTAAATCTACATAATCAATATGCGCTTTGAAATTATAATTTTTAACTTTTGAACCTAAATCAACAAGTCCATCAAAATCCATTTTTAAATTTGGATCATTACTATTAAAGTAACCCTCAAAGTATGGCATTTTCATCTTACCATCAACTGTAATGTTTTGATAATTATATTTATTATAATAAAATTTATCAATTTTACCTTTTACTTTAGTATTTAAATATTGCTTATTAAATCCTTTTCCATCTACATCTAAATTAAGCGTAACTTCTCCTATTTCACTCTCATTTAAAAATTTACCTAAATTAAAATTATCGAAAATAACATTTCCTTGATAGGTTGCATTATCGATATTTCCCATATCTTGAATTGAAAGATTACTTTGAATATTTCCTAGAACAGACGTAATAAAGACATCTGAATTTATATAGCTATCTGTCAATTCTACATTTCCATTTAGTGAAACTTTTCCTAATTTTGAAAGTGAAGTAGGTAAACTTTTACCTAATATATTAGGCAAAATCACTTTTAAATCTTCATAATCTGATGTTATTTTGGTAAACTCTCCATTTATATAAAAAGATTCGTTTTTATTAAACAAATTTTTAAAATTAATAGTTCCATTTATTTCAGAATGATTTTTATCACTTAACTTTAATTTATGTGTTGTAAAATTATTTAAAGTTCCTAAAAGATGCGTATCAATATTGAAAACATTATCTTTTCCAAATTCGTTATAAAAATAATTTAAGTCATTAGATGAAATATGTGCTTTATCCATCTGAACATCAAAAATCACTTTATTATTAAAATCTGAAAAATCTTTTCTTTTATATTTTAATTCAACCTTCCCTTTCATTACAGATTCTGCCGTAGTTAAATCTAAATTATCTAATAATATGTTTTTTTTAGTATAAGTAAAATTTGATGTAAGGTTTTCTACAGATAATCCTCTATAATCTTTAAACGAAAGTGTCTTAATATAAGTTGTTACATCTGGACCTTTAATGAAAAACTTTTCAATTTGTCCATTAAGATTTTGAAAATCTAAAATTTTTGGTGTTTCTAAATTTTGATTTGTATATCTAAATCTACTATTATAAACAACCATTAAACTAGTTTTCATTCTAAACTTTCCAGATGAAGGAGAACCATCATCAAAAGCTTCAATAAACTTATCTATATTGGTATAATCTTCTCCTTTATACTGAGTAATTTTACAATTAAAACCATCTAAAATAACATCTCCCAAATATGGATGTCCATCATTATATAAACTTTTTATACTTAAAATAGATGTATTAACTCTTTTAATAAAGAACAAAGTATCTTTATGATGGTCTCTTACTAGAACTTCTCTTAATTTTACTGTACCAAAAGGCGTAATTGCAATTCTATCGATACTAATATTAGTTCCAAAATCTTCATTCAGTTTTTCAGTTACATATCTACCTATAAATGTTTGAACAGGAGGTAATGACAAGAGTATGCCCGACACTAGAAGAAGAAGCAATAAAAACAATAATGTTCGAAAGAATATTTTTTTTAATTTTTTGATACTCTAAAAAGGTTTAAATTTGCGTGGTTGACTGCTACTTGATGGATTAACAACAAAAATAAGCATTTTTGTAAGACAATTACAATAGCGTTAACTCAAATTTCATGCCTTTTTTAATAATGAAAAAAAAAATATACACTCTTGCTATTGAAAGCTCATGCGATGATACTTCCGCAGCAGTATTATGTAATGATAAAGTTCTCTCAAATATTGTAGCTCAACAAGCTATACACAAAGAATATGGAGGTGTTGTTCCTGAGTTAGCTTCAAGAGCTCATCAACAAAACATTGTCCCTGTTGTAGATGTTGCAATAAAAAAAGCAGGAATCTCAAAAGAAGAACTAAATTGTATTTCTTTTACTCAAGGACCTGGATTAATGGGTTCATTACTAGTAGGAGGCTCTTTCGCAAAATCAATGAGCATGGCTTTAAACATTCCTTTGATTGCAGTAAACCATATGAAAGCACATATTTTAGCCCATTTTATTGATGAAGAAGGATTTGATAAACCCACTTTTCCTTTTATAGCACTTACAATAAGTGGAGGACATACTCAAATTGTACAAGTAAACAGTTTTTTTGATTTAAAAATTATTGGAGAAACTACTGATGATGCTGTTGGTGAAGCTTTTGATAAGTCTGCAAAAATATTAGGTCTTCCCTATCCTGGTGGACCATTAATAGACAAATATGCACAAGAAGGAAACCCAAAAGCTTTTAAATTTACTAAACCAAAAGTAGAAGGTTTAAATTTTAGTTTTAGCGGATTAAAAACACAAATTTTATATTTTATACAAAAAAATACTGCAATTAATCCTAACTTTATAGAGGAAAATAGAAATGATATTTGTGCTTCAATACAAGACACTATAATTGAAATTTTAATGGATAAACTAAAAATTGCAGTAAAAGAAACAGGAATAAATCAAGTAACAATTGGAGGTGGTGTTTCTGCTAATTCTGGGATAAGAAAAACACTAAAAGAAACTGAAAAAAAATACGGTTGGAAAACCTATATTCCAAAATTTGAATATACAACTGATAATGCTGCCATGATAGGAATTGTAGGTTATTATAATTTCCTTGAAAATAATTTCAGCAAAAACACTACAGTTTCTAAAGCTCGAATAGAATTTTAATATGCAATTATTTTACAACCCATATATAAAAAAAGAAGACAAACACTTTATTTTCGACAAAGAAGAGAGTAAACATATTGTCAAAGTATTAAGAAAAAAAGAAAGTGATATTATTCACATTTCAAACGGATTAGGTTATTTATTCATTTCAGAAATAACGATTGCTTCTGATAAAAAATGTGAAGTAAAAATAATTGAAACTCAATTTTTTAATCCTACAAATTATCAATTACATATTGCAGTTGCTCCAACCAAAATAAATGATCGATTTGAATGGTTTTTAGAAAAAGCAACTGAAATTGGAATTCATGAAATCACTCCTATTATTTGTGAACATTCTGAAAGAAAAGTATACAAGATTGACAGAGCCGAAAAAATCATACAGTCTGCTATGAAACAATCTTTACAATATTATCTTCCAAAAGTAAATGAACCTATCCGCTTTAGTGATTTTTTAGAAAAAGATTTTGAAGGTATAAAATATATTGCTCATTGTGAAGAACAAGACAGGAAGTCTTTTAAAAATATTATTAAAACAAATGAAAAAATAGTAATTTTAATTGGTCCTGAAGGCGATTTTTCTTTAAAAGAAATTCAACTTGCACTTCATAAAAATTTTACACCTGTAACATTAGGAAAAACTAGATTAAGAACAGAAACCGCTGCATTAGTTGCTTGCCATACAGTAGCCTTAATAAACGAATAAAACAATGAATAAAATATTTTTTATTAGTATTCTATTTTTTTTAAACATAGGATTCTCACAGGAAATTGCTGTTTTAAAATATTCTGGTGGTGGAGACTGGTATTCAAACCCTACTTCATTACCTAATTTAGCTACATTTTGTAATCAAAACATCAATACAAATATTAACAATAAAATTGCAACTGTTGAAGCAGGAAGTAGTGATATTTTTTCATATCCTTTTATTCACATGACTGGACATGGCAATGTTGTTTTTAGTCCAAATGACTTAGAAAATCTAAAAAACTATTTAACTTCTGGTGGTTTTCTACATATTGATGACAACTATGGAATGGATGAATTTATTAGAAAAGAAATTCAAAAATTATTTCCAAACAACAATCTAGTTGAATTACCAAATAGTCATGAAATTTTTAAAGCACCATATAATTTCCCTAATGGTCTTCCTAAAATTCATGAACACAATAATAAGAAACCTCAAGCTTTTGGTCTCTTTATAGAAAACAGATTAGTATTGCTTTATACTTTTGAATCAGATTTAGGAGACGGTTGGGAAGATGAAGAAGTTCACAATGATCCTATTTCAGTAAGAGAAAAAGCATTAAAAATGGGAGCAAATATTCTAAATTATGTTTTCAAAAATTAATCTTAAAAAAAGAGACCGTTTTGAAACGGTTTTTTTTAAGATATTTATCATTCCATCCTCTTTAAATTAAGCACACAAGTTCTTAATTTACCCGACAATCTTAATAAAAAACAGAAATTACATGTTAAATATTAAAAAATTAACTTTTATTTAATATTTTTACATAAAAAATAAACATAATACGTTTTTTTGTTATAAAATTGTATCAATAATCAAAAACAATTAACCATTATGAAAAATTTTTTATTATCAACTACAATTTTATTACTCATGGTTTCATGTAACAATGAAGAAAACACAGTTACAGATTCTCCAGAAGCAAATGCGATTGCTCATAGAGGATGCGCTTCACATGACGTTCTTGACAGACAATTAAAAGAAGATCCTACTTTATCAGGTAGAATGGCTGAAATTGAACTTAAAACAAAAAACGCTATAACACAAGGAAGAATAGTGAATGGAGTACTTGAAATTCCAGTTGTATTCAATGTTTTATACAGAACTTCTTCAGAAAACATTTCAGATGCTCAATTACAATCTCAAATTGACGTTTTAAATAAAGATTTTAATGCTCAAAACTCAGATTTCAACACTGCAAATAATCCGTATAGTGATGTAAGAGCCAATGTAGGGATTCGTTTTGTACTTGATGCTGTAAATAGAAAATCTACAAACAAATCATCTTGGGGAACTAGAGACGTAATGAAAAAATCAAAAAGAGGTGGAATAGACCCTACATCTCCTACTACAAAATTGAATATTTGGGTTTGTACAATTGGAGGTGGTATATTAGGGTATGCACAATTCCCAGGAGGTTCATCAGCAACTGATGGTGTTGTATTAGATTCAAAATATACTGGAACTACTGGAACTGCAACTTATCCTTTTAACTTAGGTAGAACTGCAACGCACGAAGTAGGTCACTGGATGAATTTACGTCATATTTGGGGTGATACAACTTGCGGAAATGATTTAGTAAATGACACTCCAACTCATAATACTGCAAATTACGGTGTTCCAGCTGTAGGACATAGAAGTACATGTTCTGGAACGCCTTTAGAAATGTATATGAATTATATGGATTATACTGATGACAGAGGAATGTATATGTTTTCTAATGACCAAAAAGACAGAATGCTAGCTGTTTTTTCTCCTTCAGGACCAAGGGCTTCATTCAGATAAATATTTAAAATAACAAATTAAACCAAAGGCCATCTAAAACATTTTTTAGATGGCTTTTAAATTTTTAAACTATATTTCATTGTCACAAGTTTTATTGAAAATTCACTTTATAAAAATAAATTAAAAACAATAAAACAAACATTTTAATCATTTTAAATTCAAATAATTACATAAAAAATATACTTTTTTCAACAAATTAACAGTTTTTTTGATTTTAAAGCACAAAAACAGTAATATTGTATAGTTATCAACTAAATATCAAACAATTTACAAACATTTAAACAAGTTATTATGAAAAAAGTTTTATTATCAGCAGCAGCTTTATTGCTTATGATTTCATGTAACAATGAAGAGAACGCAATTACAGACACACCAGAAGCAAATACAATTACTCATAGAGGTTGTGCTTCTCATGATGTTCTTGAAAAACAACTAGAAGAAGATCCTTCTTTAGCAGGCAGAATGGCAGAAATTGAATCAAAAATTAATGATGCTATTACTCAAGGTAGAATAGTAAATGGTGTATTAGAAATTCCTGTTGTATTTAATGTTCTTTATAGAACTTCAGCAGAAAATATTTCGCAAGCGCAATTACAATCTCAAATTGATGTATTAAACAAAGATTTTAATGCTCAAAATTCAGATTATAACACTCCTAACAACCCATATAGTAGTGTAAGAGCTAATGTAGGAATCCGCTTTGTTTTAGATAGAGTCATTAGAAAATCTACTACTAAAACATCTTGGGGAACAAATAATGCTATGAAAAAAACAAGTACAGGTGGTATTGCTCCTACTTCTCCTACTACAAAATTAAACTATTGGATATGTACAATAGGTGGTGGAATTTTAGGATATGCACAATTTCCTGGTGGCTCATCAGCAACTGATGGTGTTGTAGCTGATTCTAGATACACTGGAACTACAGGAACTGCAACTTATCCTTTTAACTTAGGTAGAACAGGAACTCACGAAGTAGGACATTGGATGAATTTACGTCATATTTGGGGTGATACAACTTGTGGAAATGACTTAGTGAGCGACACTCCAGTACATAATACTGCAAATTATGGTGTTCCTGCTGTAGGACATAGAAGTACATGTTCTGGAACGCCTTTAGAAATGTATATGAATTATATGGATTATACTGATGACAGAGGAATGTATATGTTTTCTAATGGACAAAAAAACAGAATGTTAGCTGTTTTTTCTCCTACAGGACCAAGAGCTTCATTTAGATAAGAAAGTTTAAACAACTTAATATTAAAAGTCGTCTAAAACAGTTTTTTAGACGACTTTTTTAGATTTAAAAAAGAAATTATTTTAAACATATTTCCCTTTAAAAATAAAATTTTGATTTTAACTATATATACATAAAAAATATCAATATTACCAAAACAGGTCTTTTCTATAACTAGATTTTTCTTTTTTTGTAAGAATCAAGAAGAATTTTCATGTTAATTTTATCAAATAACTAAAAAAACAATTATATAGAAAAAATAATTATAAAAAAACACATTTAATTCTATATTTTAGTTAAAAACATAATTTTTTCATCATATAATTGCAATGTTAATAACAATTCAACAACCAAACAAATTAACATTATGAAAAAATTCTTATTATCAGCAGCAGCTTTATTGCTTATGATTTCATGTAACAATGAAGAAAACACAATTACAGACACACCAGAAGCAAATACAACTGCTCATAGAGGTTGTGCTTCTCATGACGTTCTTGACAGACAATTAAAAGAAGACCCTACTTTAGCAAGCAGAATGGCAGAAATTGAATCAAAAATTGATAATGCTATTACTCAAGGTAGAATAGTAAATGGTGTATTAGAAATTCCTGTTGTATTTAATGTTCTTTATAGAACTTCAGCAGAAAATATTTCGCAAGCGCAATTACAATCTCAAATTGATGTATTAAACAAAGATTTTAATGCTCAAAATTCAGATTATAATACTGCAAATAATCCATATAGCAGCGTAAGAGCTAATGTAGGAATTCGTTTTGTTTTAGATAGAGTTATTAGAAAATCTACTACTAAAACATCTTGGGGAACAAATGATGCCATGAAAAAAACAAGTACAGGTGGTATTGCTCCTACTTCTCCTACTACAAAATTAAACTATTGGATATGCACAATAGGTGGTGGAATTTTAGGATATGCACAATTTCCTGGTGGCTCATCAGCAACTGATGGTGTTGTAGCTGATTCTAGATATACTGGAACTACAGGAACTGCAACTTACCCATTTAACTTAGGTAGAACAGGAACTCACGAAGTGGGACATTGGATGAATTTACGTCATATTTGGGGTGATACAACTTGTGGAAATGACTTAGTGAGCGACACTCCAGTACATAATACTGCAAATTATGGTGTTCCTGCTGTAGGACATAGAAGTACATGCTCTGGAACGCCTTTAGAAATGTATATGAATTATATGGATTATACTGATGATAGAGGAATGTATATGTTTTCTAACGGACAAAAAAGCAGAATTTTAGCTACTTTTTCAACTTCAGGACCAAGAGCCTCATTTAGATAAATTAGAAAAAATATTTTAATAAATAAAAACTCGCTTTGAAATAGCGAGTTTTTTTATACTTTTGATTTATGACTTCAAAAGAATTATCAAACGGATTATTAAGGACTATATTTATTTTAGCAGGAGTTTCATTTACTCTCTTTTTATGCTACAAACTATCCACATTAATAGTATATTGTGTTGTATCAGTTGTTTTTTCTTTAATAGCAAACCCTTTAGTAGAGTTTTTAAAGTTGAAATTAAAATTTAAAAGCACATTAGCTGTAATCACGACACTTATTCTTTTCATCCTTTTTATTATTAGCTTTATATTATTATTTGTTCCTCTTTTAATTTCTCAAGGTGATAATTTATCTCTTTTAGATATAAATACATTAGAAAACAGTTATAATGAAATAATTAGTAATATTGACACTTATTTAGAATCTCATAATATTAATTTTAAACAATTAATATCTACTTCTGATATTACTTCAAAAATCAATTTTAATTTTATTCCAGATATTTTTAATAGTATTATAAATCTTGTAGGGAATTTTGGAATGGGTTTAGCTTCTGTTCTTTTCATCTCTTTTTTCCTTTTAAAAGAAAAAGACCAAGCATTTAAAATATTTAAATTCGTTTTACCAAGGAATCAAAAAAATAAAATTTTAATATCAATAGATAAAATTCAACATCTTCTTTCTAGATATTTTATTGGTTTACTTATACAATTATTTATAATATTAGTTCTGTATTTAATTGTTTTCTTGATATTTGGTATTGAGAATGCCTTTATTATTGCATTACTTTGTGCTATTTTAAATATTATTCCATATTTAGGTCCTTTACTTGGTATAATAGTAGCTTCAATATTAATAATGATAAGTGGAATTGGTCAGGATTTTATAAATGAAACTTTACCAACAACTCTTTATGTGTTAATAGGAATGTTTATTGTTCAATTAATTGATAATAATATCAGTCAACCTATCATCTTTTCAAAAAGTACAAAATCGCATCCATTAGAAATTTTCTTAGTCATTTTATGTTCAGGGATTTTATTTGGTGTAACAGGAATGATTATTGCTGTTCCAAGTTATACTGCTTTAAAAGTAATTGGGAAAGAATTTCTACCTGATAATAGAATTATAAAAGCTTTAACTAAAAATATTTAATGAATAACATAGAATTATTATTAAATAATGAAGTTCAGGATTTCATTACTCAGAATATCGATAATAATGTAAATAAACTTGCCTTACAAAAAAATTTTTTTACTTCTATTGAATATCCTGAAATAATAAATCAGATTGCAGCAAAACAAAAAGCAAAAGAAAAATTACCCACTTGGTTTGCTACAAAAAATATTATATATCCTTCAAAAATATCAATTGAACAAACTTCATCTGAAAAAGCTGCAAAATACAAAGCATCAATCATTAAAGGAAAAAAATTGATTGATTTATCTGGCGGTTTTGGAATAGATGATTATTACTTTTCAAATTCTTTTGAAGAAGTTTTTCATTGTGAGATAAACGATGAACTTTCAACTATTGTAAAACATAATTATACACAATTAAATAAAAAAAATATTGAATGCTTTTCTGGTAATAGCTCAACAATATTAGAAAATTTAAATACAACTTTTAATTGCATATATATTGATCCTTCTAGACGGAATGATAAAAAAGGAAAAGTTTTTCTTTTGGAAGATTGTGAGCCAAATGTTCCTAAATTATTAGATTTTTATTTTAAATATACTTCTTTTATTTTAATTAAAACAGCTCCAATATTAGATATTCAAGCTGGTTTATCTGAATTACAATTTGTTAAAAATATTCATATTGTTGCAATTGAAAATGAGGTAAAAGAATTACTTTGGGAAATTGAGAAAGACTACATAGGAGAGATAACCTTAATTGCTACAAATATTGAAAAAGACACTGTTTCGAGTATCAAAACAATTTTCAACAAAACTTATTTAGCTACTTTTTCATTACCTGAACTTTATCTATACGAACCAAATGCTGCTCTTTTAAAATCTGGAAATTTTAATGCTATATCTGAAATTTTTAGTGTTAATAAATTACATCAACATTCTCATTTATACACTTCAAATAACAAAATTTCTTTTCCAGGAAGGTCTTTTAAGGTTAATAAAATAATTCCTTTTCAAAAGAAAGAAATTAAAGATGAAATTGTGAATTCGAAAATGAATGTATCAACACGAAATTTCCCATTAAAACCTGAAGAAATAAAGAAAAAATATAAAATTAAAGATGGTGGAACAGTTTTTGCTTTTTTTACAACAAACATTAATAACGATAAAATAATCTTACTTTGCTCTAAAATATAAAAATGATGAAAAATTTAATTTACTTGTTTATACTAATTCCTTTTATGCATTTTGCTCAGACAAAAACATGTACATACGAATATGAGGAAAAAACAGACTCTACATCTGTTAAAATATTACCTAAAGAATTAATTTATGAGAAAGTCTTTGGTAGCTCTAGAGAGTTTTTACAGTTTAGTTTAATGAATAATAATGGAGTTCCTACATTAATAATTCAGCAAATTCAAAAAAGTCAGGATTTTATTACTACAAACTGTTTAAATAAATCTTCAAGAATAATTGTACAATTAGAAAACGGTAAAATTATAAGTCTTTTAAGTGCAAATGAAGATGTTTGCTCTGCTCTTGCATATAATGAAGAAGATAAAAGTAATATTAGAATTATAACAGGTTATTTTGTTTTTACTAAAACAAATTATGAAGAATTGAAACGCTCTCCTATTAGTTTAATGAGAATTCAATATTTAGGAGGATCAAAAGATTATGTAATTGAAAAAGAAATTCAATCTGAACTATTAAAAAGTACTTTTCATCCAAATAAATATTTTATAGAAAATTTACATTGCGTTGAATAAAAAGTACTCTATTTTTTCTTAATGACTAGCTTCAGTTTCTATTACATCAACATCAATGTTTTGTTTTTTCAAAATCCCTTTTACTAAAACAGCAAATAATGTTAAATATGCAAAGCAAATAACAGCTACAATATAAGATTGATGAATTCCTATAATATCAGATAATTTTCCTTGGATAGGAGGTATAATTCCTCCTCCTAAAATCATCATAATTAAAAAAGCAGATCCTTGCGATGTATATTTTCCTAATCCAATAATTGATAAACTAAAGATCGATGGCCACATAATACTACATGCTAATCCACCTGCTAGAAAAGCATAAATTGCAACAATTCCTGTTGAAAAAAGTCCAACTAACATAGCTATAACACCAAATAGTCCAAAGATAATTAAAGTACGAGCTGGTTTGTCTTTACTTAAAAAGAAAGCCATAATCTGAGCAAAAACACATAAAACATAATAATACAATGGTTTCATATCTTTTCCTGAAATAATATTAACACCTAAAATTATTGCAAATGCAATTAAAGGAACAATTATCAATGCGATCGTTTTTTTAGTTCCTGTTAAATTAAAAACACTTATTGCTCCAGCCCAACGACCAATCATTAAACTTCCCCAATACATAGAAATATAAGGAGCAATATCTGACGATTGCATGCTTCCAAACTCCTCTAATTTTAATAGTTCTCCTAAATTACTTCCAATAGCTACTTCTACTCCAACATAGGTAAAGATTGCTAACATTCCCAATACTAATTGAGGATATTGCATAGCACCCCAACCTTCTGCTTTTTTTCTTGCAGATGTATAAGAAAATAATATGCCTCCCAAAATAACTAATAAAGCACCCGAAAGCCATAACATTCTTTCTTGTTCTAATGGCTCTTTAATCGTTTTTATTTCATTTTCTATTAAAACAATGTCATTAACTTCACTCGTTTTAGCTTCTTTTAAGTTTTTCTTTAATTCGTTTAATTGTTTTTCCAATTTAACAATAGCTATCGCTTCATCACTTTTATAACTTTGAAATATTGGTGTAAACATAGCTCCCAATAAAATAGTCATAACAATTAAAGTTTTTAATGCTTTATTCGCTTTTTCTATTGGTTCACTAACAATTCCACTTGGTACTTTTTTAGAAAAATAAAACAATGCTGCTGCTGCAACAAATAAAAGCCCGACTGCTATATATAATAACACTACTTTATTTAACTCTAAAGCTTTAATTTGCTCATCTGAGACTGAAGCTGTAGTTCCAAACAATGCTAAAGCAACAACTATTGGTCCAATAGTAGTTCCAAATGAGTTAATTCCGCCACCAAGATTTACTCTACTAGCACCTGTTTTTGGGTTTCCTAATAAAATTGCAAACGGATTTGCTGCTGTTTGTTGTAGTGAAAAACCAAGAGCTACTATAAATAATCCTACCAACATTCCTACATAAACACTTGCTTCTACAGCAATAATCATAGCTCCTGCTCCTAATGCTGAAAATAACAAACCATAAACAATACTTTTTTTATAACCCCATTTCCCTACTATATCTTTTCCATTTACATTTCCAAAAGCAAATAACAACAAAGCTCCAATATAATAAGCTGTATAAAATGCAAAATCTACTAATTGAGATTGAAATTGATCTAACGAAAAATAATCTTTACAAAATGGAATAAAAATACTATTTCCTGCCGCTATAAATCCCCAAAAAAAGAAAACCGTAATAAGTGTATATAAAGCAGGATAATTGGTTTTTGTAAGATTAGTATCCATAGGTTGCGTTGTTAGATTATAAAAAATTAAAGATATTCTATTTTATGAAATTGTAAAGATTTTGTCAAATATAAAATTATTCGTTTAAATTTGCTAAAATTATTAAATAATGAGAAAACTATTTTCTATACTATCTATTTTGGTACTTTTAACATCTTGTGATGATGGAGATATAACTTTAGAATCTTTTAATTTTGAAGGTCAAACTATTTTAGATTGCGATGCAAATGATTTATTAGAAGAAAATTTATTGTTTAAAACAAAAAATGATGAATTATTATTAATTAATTTATTAAACACAAGCTATAATACACTTTTTATACCCGAAGAAACTGGAGATGCTGGACCTAGAACTGTTTCAATTAATTCAAATAGTCAAGTAATTTATAGAAAATATACTGGAACAGTATCAAGATCAACTGTTTGTTCTACTATTCCTGTTTCGTCTCCTACTGTAGCTAAAGAATGGGTAGCTACTGGTGGAACAATCTCTGTAGAAACAAATGAAGTTAGAGATCCAAATACAAATGAAGTTATTGCACATATTCACAATATTACATTTACGAATGTAAATTTTTCAAGTAGTGATAATTCATTTAGCTTTTCAAGCTACATTTTTGGAGATTATAGAATAGACATATAATAAAACAAGACAACAATTTGTTTTGTTTTATTATCTTATATTTTGTTTGATATATATTTCTGTTGCACCAAAACCATATTTCTGAAAACTAGCTTCTTGAAAACTCACTTGTTCGTATCGTCCTAGCAAAAATTCTAGTTCAGATTTTAAAACTCCTTCTCCTACTCCATGTATGAAAACTAATTTTTGCATTCTATTTCTTATTGCAAATTCTAGTTGTCCTTTTGCTGTATCCATTTGAATATTCAAAATTTCATGGTTAGACAATCCTTTTTTAGAAGGAACTAATTTTTCTATGTGTAAATCCACTTCTAAAACAAAATCTTCTTTCTTTGATTTTTTCTCTTTAGTAAAAGAGCGTTTTATAGGTTCTGCTTTTTCTGATAATACTTGGGAAACATTTTTTGAAGAAAATAGATTCGTCAATGATTCTTTATTGATTTTAACTAATTCTTCTTTTTTATAAGTTAAAACAAAGTCATCATTTGTCGTTATTGTAATTTCATTATTATTTATTTTCAGAACTACACCATCAATTGCATCATCAATAACTGAAACCTTATCCCCTATTTCAAAATTATTCATCATCTTCACTATCGTTTTTACTTGGAATTTTATTCATTATCTTGTAGAGTCCAACCATAAAGATAACTAATGATCCAATCATTAAAAATTTATTTGGTTCTGGTTGCGATTGTTCATACAATGCAAATATTCCAAAAGCAAAAAATAATACTACATATAAAAATTTTGTCATTTTATTTTATTTCTTCAAATATAAACTAAAAAATAAAAGCTAGTTTTTTTACATTATTATTTTTTGTAAACTTGTATAAATTTTTTACAAATTATGGAAGAATATATGATTCCTTGCTTTAGTAAAACACTTTTTGGTGTTGAATGTTTAGGTTGTGGTACTCAAAGAGCATTTATTTTGATATTAAAAGGAGAATTTATTGCTGCTTTTAAAATGTATCCAGCTATTTATACACTTATTCCATTCTTTTTATTCATTTCATTACATTTTATTGATAAATCAAGAAAATATACTTCTTATATAAAATGGTTTGCTATTATAAATGGAATTATAATGATTACTTCTTACCTGATAAAAATAAACAATTAATAAAAACTATAATTATGGAAAAACAAAAATTACCAAATGAACAAGCTGTAATGATCTTAGGAATTTTATCATTCATTGGCTGTTGCTGTACAAATGGAATACTTGGGTTAGTATTATCTGCCATTGGATTATATTTAGCTAATCAATCAGAAAAATTATATTATGCAAATCCTGAACAATATAGTCTTGGCTCTTTAAACACTTGGAAAATTGTTAACATAGTTAGTTTAGCAATTAGTGCTGTTTTTGTTATCTATTTAATATACCTTATAGCAACTGGTAAATATGCAGAATCAAACGAAAAACTTATGAGAATGATTGAGGAAATGCAAAACAGATAATTTTTCAATATATAATTTAAAAGAAATCCAGCTATATGCTGGATTTTTTTATTACAAATAAACACCTGATAATCAAAAACATAAATAGAAATAAAATTAATTTTATTTTTTTGGCACACAAATTGTTTATAACTAATCGAGCAACATCATTAGAAAATTAATTCTACTGAATGTTGAAAGTTTAACCTTAAATTGATGTGTTATGAAAAAAATTACTCAACTATTAGTTATTGCAGTTTTAAGTTTAGGATTTAGTTCTGCAAAAGCATCAGAAAAAAAGGTTTTTGATGATGTTAATAGAGTTTATCCTCCTGTAGATTACCGATTTGCAGAACCAATTGTTTTTATGGAAAGAGGAATTGAATTTTATGTTTTTCCAAATGGAGAACTTGATTTTAATACTGTTGAAACAACTTCATCTGGAATTTATTCAAGAAGAAATGTAAACAGAACGTATGGAGCACCTGGCGTTCGTACAAGGGGAAATACTTACTATAACAGTCCAAGAAATAATGGTACAAAAATTGAACATGATTATATGGGACGAGTTAGAAGAGTTGGAAATGTATTTATAAATTATGATAGTACAGGTAGAGTAAAAAGAATTGGATCTGTATATATGAGATATAATAGTTTTGCTCTTTCACAAATAGGTGGTTTAAGAATAATGTATGACAGACATGGTTGTATTATAAATATAGTAGGTTTTGTAAACGCTTCAAATCGTTCAAACAGCTACCAAAGTAACAATCATTATCAAGCAACTAATCATTATGAATATGGAAATGGATCAAATGATAACGAAAATGATTACTACTACTATCGTCAAGATGGTACAAAAACAAAAATGTCTAAAGAAGATATAAAGGAATTAAAAAAATAGAGTTTAGTTAATTTAGAATAAAAATTTCATAAAATAGTTTAGTTGGTTTAGTTTGTTAAAATCCTGTGAAGCAGAAATGCGAAGCAGGATTTTTAATTTCTAATTTTCTTAAAAACACTATTTATAATATAATTTATATCTGAAGATAATTTCAAATAGTATGATAATCCTAAATAAAAAGCGGTTATTAAAATTGATTTTAATACGATATTTAAAACAGGATTAAATCCGAAATCCCAAAAATAAAACAATACAAAAGTGACTATTAAAAGAGCAAACGATTTAAGAGTAGCTATTGTAAATGGATACAACTTCATTTTAAAAACAACAAAAAGTAATTTTGATAAACTATATAATGTTATTGAAATTAATGTAGCAAAAGCAGCTCCTTTTATTCCGAATTTTGGAATAAAAACTATATTTAGTGAAATTGTAACACCTATCAATAATAACCCTAAAATTAAAACCGCACTAAAATATTTAGAATTAAAAATAATGGCATTATTATTCCCTAAAATTAAATCGAAATATTTAGATAATCCTATTACAAAAACCACAAAAATACCTTCAGAATAATCAGCAGGCATTATTTTATATAATTCATGAATATTAAGAATGATGCCTATAAATATAAGACCACCTATAATTTGCAAGGTTATAGATGTTTTTTTATATAAATTATTTAAATCATCGTGTTTATTTTCACTCATTAATTTTGCTGTAATTGGATAAGTAATTTGGTGCATTGCTCTACTTGGAACTGCAATGACTGTTGCGATAAAAATGGCTACCGAATAATATGCTATATTTTCAATTTTAATATAGAAATTCAACATAAACTTATCAATTTCTAATAGTAAATTTGCTACACTTCCAGATAAAATAATAAAGATACAATACCAAATAATTGCTTTTACATTTTTTGGAATAACCAATTGAAATGAAGGCATTTTAACTCTTAAAGCATATAACTTCATTATAATTGTCATTGTTAGATAAATTCCCATTAAAGCAAATACAAATTGAATAGGTGTTATAAAATTATAATAAACAGCCAAAAGTGATATTGTAATTAATATTCGAAGGAAAACTTCTTTAATAAAATTCCCAAAAACAGATTGCAAATGTACTTTTACCCAAGCATAAAAAATTTCAAAATAGCCCATACATAAAGCGATTACTGGAATTTGCCATACATAATCATAAACTATAAAATTCTTTTTAGATAAAAGTGAAGCTATTTGATGATATCCAAAATACCCAATTAATGAAAATGGAATAATTAAAATAAAAGGTAAAAACAAAATGAAGGTAAGAAACTGCGATTTTTGTTTTTCAGTTTCAAATTCGTTATAAAATTTAACTAATGTATTATGTACTCCAAAAGCCATTAAAGGCATCATTATATTAGCTGCTGAAAGAATGTATCCCACTAAACCATAATATGTATCACCAAGGAATTGCACATACATAAACAAGGTATTCAATGCTCCAATAGCAAAACCAATGTAAGTTATTATAGTGTTTTTTATAGATTGATTAATTACTATTCCCATAAAATTTTTAGGATTTATATCTAAGTACAAGACTTCAAAAATAATACTTTAAAACAAAAGAAAACGTTTTTAATTTTTTTACTTATAAAATGAAGCACAAAAAAATAGCTTGAAAAAAATCAAGCTATTTATATTTTTTATCTAATATCCTTTTTTTATTCTTTCAAGAATTTAGCCGAATCTAATACTCCATTTGAATCATAGAATTGTATAATATACACTCCTTTTTCATATGTAGTAATATCAACTTCTAAGATATCATTAGTCAACTTAGTTAAATTATCAATTCTATTTACCACTCTACCGTGAATATCTGAAATAATAATAGTTGCTATATTATCATATTTAGCAATATTAATATTTAAGTTATTTGTAGCTGGATTAGGAAAAATGTTCCTTTCAGTATCTATATTGTCTATGATTTTAATATCATCTTCACTTGATAATTTTGATGCTACTTTTGCAGATAAAGAATATGTCCAAATACCTCTTCCATAGGTAGCTACTCTCAATTTTCCAGTACTTTTCTGAATATCAATTTCATTAATAGCAACTGATGGTAAATTATATGTAATATTTGTCCAAGAAGTTCCATTATTTGCAGAAGCATACACTCCTATATTACCTGCTGCATATATTTTTCCCGTTGTAGATTCAATAGCTATCGATCTGAATGCAATTTTAGGCAATGTCCCTGAAATATCTGTAGTTGTAGCAGTATTTACATCTAATTTAAAAACTCTTCCTCCTGTTGTAGTAGCATTATTTGTAGTATAATAAATAACATTCGATAAATTTGGATCTACAGCAATATCTGTTACACTTCCTTTAGGGCTAGTATAAGTATACCAATTTGTACCATCATTATTAGAGTAATAAATTTTAGTTCCTACACATCCATAAATAACCGAAGGATTAGATGGAGACAATGCTAAATCAGATACTGTTCCTACAACGCTAGTTCCTGAAATTTTACTAAAACTACTTCCTCCATTTGTCGATTTATAAATACCATTTGCTCCTGAATAAATTATAGAATTACTTGTTGGATGCATTACAAAAGGAGTTACCCAAGCACCTCCATATGTTCCCATATTAAATAAAGTACTCCTTGTTGAACCTCCATTACTTGAAGAATACAATTGCCCGTTTTGAGAGGTTCCATATATATAATTTGGATTATTAGGAGCTACCATTCCTTCCATTCCATCTGCACCTAACCAATCTCTATAACCTGATGCATTTTTGGCTACTGAACCATTATCTTGTGCTCCACCAGTATAAATATTTGAATCGGTAGCAGAACTTCCCATTCTATAAAATTGTCTAATAGAAAGTCCGTTTGAAATATTAATCCAATCGCTAGCATTATTTGTACTTTTATAAATACCTCCATCAGATAATGAGTATAAAGTATTTCCCATAAATTCTAAACCATGTATATCTGCATGATTATATCCTGTTGAATTTGGTAAACTCCACTCTGTAGTAGCTGTAAACGAAGTTCCTCCATTAGTTGATTTCCATGTAATAATCCCACCTATATGAACTTCATTATAATTAGATGGAGAAACACAAATTGCCATATCATAATAAGCTTGACCTCTAGTATCAATACCATTTGTATTGTATCCAAAATAGTTTTTTCCAGTTGTATTTCCTGTAACCATTGTTGAATAACTAGCTCCGCTATTTGTAGATCTATATAGTTTACCAAAAGTGTTTCTATTTGAACTTGCCTGAACAGCATAAACAACATTTGGATTATTTGGTGTAACTGCTAAAAGGATTCTACTTCTAAAATCTGAAATTCCATGTGTAGAATCGAGTCTTTGCCATGTTTGACCATTGTCTGTAGACAACCAAATATAGTCTCCTGAAGCATACATTGTATTTGGATTTCCAGGCTTAAACTCTACATCTTCTGTTCGTAAATTTTGAGTTCCTGTTGTCACTGTCCAAGTTAATCCACTGTTTGTAGAACGCCATAATCCATTTGCTGCACATGCAAATACAATGCTTGAGTTTGATGGATGAACTACTATTTTTTTAATATTACCGCTAGGACCAGTTCCTAAATTAGACCAACTAGATCCTCCATTTGTAGATTTAAAAATAACGCCACTCGATGTTCCTGCATAAATAATATTTGCATTTGCTGGATCAATTGCTAAAGAATAAATATTCATCCATGAAGAGTTGTAATCTGTTAATGGCTGCCAAGAACTTCCTCCATTTGTTGTTTTCCAAACTCCTCCTCCAGGAGAACCTACATAGATAGTATTTGGATAAGAAGGATGAATAGCCATTGTGGTTAATCTTCCATTTCCTGGATTCCAACCAGATGTTCTATTCCAACTATAAGGTCCATCATTTGTCCATGTTCCTGCTGCTGCTTTTAAAAGGTTTTCTGGATCAGTAACTGCTCTTGAATAGTTTTCTTGTTCTACAACAGGTGAAACTAAATATCCACCTTCATTTAAATGGAAATAACGCTCATATAAAAATCGTTGAAATTGTTTATACCCACTTCCACGACCAGTATCTACAGTTGTTTTACCTGTTTCATCCTTTTTAAATCGAGCATTCCCAATTTTCTCAATTTCTTCAATAGATAAATTTGTGTTTTCTATTATTCCAAAAAATTCATCATTTTTTTCAATTTCCTGACCATAAGACTGGCCTACAAACAAGACTGTAATCCAAAATTTAATAAAGTTTTTCATGTTTTAATTTGTTAATTTGTTGATTAGCAAACATAAAATAAAAAAACAATCTTAGATTATTGAAAAAATATATTTGTTGTTAAAAAACAAATAAAACACAAATAGACTAGTCAAAAAACAGGTAATAACACAAAAAAACGAATTAATAATATAATTATAACAAAATTAAAATTATTTAAAAATCTAGAGAAGAAACCTTGAGTTTTTTTGCTAAAGTTTCTGTCAACTTTAGTCTACTATACTTCTGTAAACCAACAGGGTAAGTTTTTAAATTACATTCTAAATATAATTTAAACAATCTTAATATTTCTGTCTTTAAAATATCTTTGTCTGAATAATTAAAAAACAATCCTGAATTTGTTTCTTTTATAATTTTTTCAAAGTCAGTATCATTTGGTCCAATAGCTATTATAGGACGCTCTGAAACCATATATTCAAATAATTTACCTGGAATAATACATTTGGTTTCCTCAGAATTTATTTCGATTAAGAGTAATATTTGTGAACATCTTTGTTCTTGTAGTGCTATTTCATGTGAAACATAACCTAAATAATTTACAAATGAATTTAAATTATAATTAGCTATACTTTCTAAGACTTCATTGCTTACCGCCCCTATCAATTTTAGTTGAAATGCATTAGCAAAGTCTATATTTTCACTTATTAATTCTGATAAAACTTGCCAAAGAATTTGAGGGTTTCTTTCTGATAAAAACGAACCAATATGTGCTAAAGTAAATTTTTTATCTAATGGTTTTTTTACTACTTTTTCAATATCATATCCATTTGTAATAACGTCAATTGGTTTAGTTGTAATTTTTTCAAATTCCTTTTTCGTATTTTCAGATGTAACTATAATTCCATCACAAGTATTTAAAACTTCCCTCTCTAAGGTTTTATGTTTTTCTTTTGCCCAATTACTCAATTTTAATTGTTTGTGGTATCCTATTGTTGTCCAAGGATCTCGAAAATCGGCAATCCAATTAATATCAATTTCTTTTTTAAGATGTAATCCAATAAGATGTAAACTGTGTGGTGGACCAGTTGTTATAACAATATCTATTTGATTCTCTAAAAGATACTTTTTTAAAAATTTGACAGATGGTTTTACCCAAAAAACACGTGCATCAGGAATAAAAAGATTTCCCCTAATCCATAGCATTGCTTTTTCTACAAATGATTGTTTTTTCTGATTTGGAATTATACCAGAACTAATTTTTTTAGCTTTTTTTTTCGAGAAAATAGAAGCTAATCCGTAAGGTTCAAAAATTTTATTTTTTACAATAATTGCATCACTTGAAACCTCATTCAATAATTTTTCATCTAATAATGGATATGTTGGGTTTTCTGGAATATAAACATGTGGTTCGATTCCAAATTCAGGCAAATATTTCACAAATTTCAGCCATCGTTGTACTCCTGGTCCTCCTGCTGGTGGCCAATAATAGGAAACAATGAGTACTTTTTTAGGATTCAATTTTAGCAATTTTGTTTATAAATATCTCTATTTTTTTACTTCTATCTTGTTTCTTTTCACTTCAAAATAAACACCTCCTAAAATTAAAAGAATCATACCTATTGAACTCATTAAAGCAATTGAACTTCCTGTTTTTACTACTTGTGGGTCAAATGTAAATTCAATTGTGTGCTTTCCTGCTGGTATCTGTAATCCTCTTAAAACATAGTCTACTTTAAAAATTGATGCATTTTTCCCATCAATAGTAGCTTTCCATCCATTTTTGTAATAAGTTTCAGAAAATACTGCAAAACCATCATTTGTATTATTAGCTGTATATTTTAAATAATTAGGTTTGTAGACATTCAACTTTATAGAGGCTAAAGAATCTTTTCTAAACTCATTTGGAAGATTACCTTTTACTTTTAATTCGTTTGTATTAATTATAGCTGTTTTCTTTGTGTCTAAATTGTCCAAGGCTTTCATTTCTTCGTCAGCAGAATTAACCATTTTAATCTTTTCTACAAACCAAGCATTTCCGTTTGCAAAAGGATTAGTTATTGCAATATCACCTTTCCCAGTTGGAACAATTACATATTTAACATTTAATGCATCTAAAGTAGCATTGTTTTTGGTAAAACTCAATGTTTCAAAATCAATGGAACTTCCTAATTCATTAATGTTGTTTTCTATATTATATTCGAATAATTGATCAAATCGTCTTGGTCTTACTGCGCTGTAACCTCCTACAGATTTATGGAAGTATGACGTTCTTGCTTGTAATCTTCCTTGTATTTCATATACTCTATAAACTGAAGTATCTTTCAATATTTGATTGTCTACTTCGCTTGCTTCAAAAGGAGTATCAACCTGTCTTGCGCTAATAAAATCTTTTGCACTTACATAGTTTTTATCTATCAGGAATAAATCAGAAACCATTAAAACACCAACCATAACTATTGCGGTTGTTTTTCCTAATTTATTTTTAATAAACAGCCATAAAATAGCTCCTACTATCAATATAAATCCTCCTGAACGCATTAAATCGTTCACGTACATACTTTTTCTATCCTCTTTTAATGCCTTAATAAAATCTATCGCAAATGATCTGTCTTGTGCTTCTGCAAACATTTCAATTAATCTTTGATCAACAGAACCAGAAAAATTAAAGAAGATTCCTTTAAAAAGTAGTAAAAAGAGAATCAATCCTAAACTCACTGCTGAAGCTTTCATCAAACTCTTTAATTGTTTTTCTTTATCTTCATTAAAGAACGATTGTAGTCCCATTAAAGCAAGAATAGGAATACACAATTCTAATACGACTTGTATTGAAGAAACAGCACGAAACTTATCGTATAAAGGAACATAATCTATAAAAAAGCGAGTTAAAAAGTCGAAATTTTTCCCCCATGATAGCAGTAATGAAATGATTGCACCTATTAGAAAGGCATATTTTATTTTTCTTTTATCATTAAATAACCCTAAAACAGCTAAGAAAAAAACAATTGCTCCTATATATGCTGGAGCAGCAACTATAGGTTGATCTCCCCAATATGTTTTCCCATAATAACTCACTGTTTGAAGAGCTTCATTGTGAGAAGCACCGTAATTAATTAAAAAATTATATAATGAAGATTTTTCATCAAGAGTTTCATTATTTCCTCCTCCAAAAAGCTTTGGAGCAATTAAATTAAAACTTTCTCCTATTCCATAACTATATTCTGTAATATATTCATATTTCATGGAAGAATTTGTAGTGTTTTGTGATCCATCAGGATTAAAAGTTAATTCACTCTTTCCTCTAATACTATAATCGGCATATTCTGATGTTGCCAATAAATTAGTTGCATTTGCTCCTATTGCTAAAAGTCCGGCTACAGCAAAAACGCCTATAACTTTACCTAATTCAGTGAATGCTTTCTCTTTTATAAATTGGTAGATATAAAATCCGGCTACAACCAATAATAAAATTAACAAGTAATAAGTCATTTGAAAATGATTTGCCTGAATCTCCAATGCAGCAGCAATCATCGTTAAAATTCCTCCAATGATATATTTTCTTTGAAAAACCAATAAAACACCTGCTAAAACCATTGGCATATAAGCAATTGCATGTGCTTTTGCATTATGACCAACACCTAAAATAATTATAAGATAAGTTGAAAAACCAAATGCTAATGCTCCAAAAAAAGCTTTTAATGGATCTATTTTTAATACCATTAATAGAATATAAAACCCTATAAAATATAAAAATAAATAATCTGCGGGTCTAGGTAAAAATCGTAAAACAGTATCTAATTTTTTAACATAATTATGCGGATAATTTGCCCCTAATTGATAGGTTGGCATACCTCCAAAAGCGCTATTTGTCCAATAAGGTTCAGCATTATTCTCTTTTCTAAAATCATTCTGCTCTTTTGCCATTCCTGTATATTGCGCAATATCAGATTGATAGATTTTCTTTCCTTCAAGAACTGGATAAAAATAAATAATAGCTACAAGTACAAATCCAACAATAGCAATAAAATGAGGTAATAAAGACTGAATTTTTTTCATTGGTAAGATATATCTGAAATAAAACGCTAAGGTAAATAAAAAAAGGATATTGCAATAATATCCTTTTTAACAACTTGATAAAGTATTTTTAGTCAATTTCTTCAAAATCGACATATTCTCCTACTTTCTTTTTCTCTGTAGGCATTTTTTTCTCATTATTTTGTTGAGTATTTCTATTTGTATACGCATTTTGTTGTCCAAATTGCCCATTCATTTGTTCTTCCATTTTTTGTTGCACTTTATTTACTGCTTTTTGCATTAATATTGGTGCAAATATTTTAATCAGAAATTTGAATAAATACCAAAACAAAATAATATAAACTAAGGTCTTAAGAAACCCTGTAAATGATGCTATTTCCATTTTAAATTCATTTAATAGTTCAAAAGTATACATAATAGTAGATAAAACCCTATTATTGTTTCTTAAAATTATTATAAAAATACTATTTTTGGAAATAAATTTTTTGCATAATGAAATACACTAAACTATTCTTCTTTTTATTTCTCTTTGGCTCACAAGTTTTGTTTGCACAATATACGGACGAAATCAATTCAAATCGTCCAGGGAAATCTATGATGGCTTTTTCTGTTGGTAAATCTGTGATTCAAACAGAGATTGGTTTAAATTTTCAGAATGAAGATCATGCTAAATTAAAGTATACTGCAAATGGTTTTATTGGAGAATTAGATCTTAGATGGGGATTATTCTTTGAAGAATTAGAATTTATAGCTGAATTACAATATCAAAACGATAGTTATGCCTCTTCATTTGAAGACAAAAATCGTTCTGCACTAAAAAAAACAATTATAGGAGCTAAATATTTAATTTATGATCCTTTTAAAAATTATGAAGAAAAAGTAAACTTATACAGTTGGAAAGCAAATAATAAATTCAAATGGAGACAATTTATTCCTGCTGTTGCAGCTTATGCTGGTGTAAACTTTAACTTATCTGATAATCCATTTAATTTTGCGCCATCTTACATTGAAGAACCAACTGTAAGCCCGAAAGCAATGATTATTGCACAAAATCATTTTGGAAGACAATGGGTTTTTGTTACAAACATAATGTATGACAAAATAGGTTCTGATTTAGCTTCCATAAATTATGTAATAACGCTAACGAGAGGATTTAATGATAAATGGTCTGGATTTGTTGAAAATCAAGGTTACAATGGTGATTATTATTCTGATGGTATTTTTAGAGTTGGAGCTGCGTATTTATTCAATAAATCAATGCAAATAGATGCATCTATTGGTACAAATATTAAAAATACTCCTAGTCTTTTCAATGCAGGAGTAGGTTTTTCATGGCGTTTTGACAAAAATTACAATGAAGTAAAAATTGAAAAGGATAATGGCAGCAAAATGGATAAGAAAATGAAGAAAAAAGCTGAAAAAGAAAAAAGAAAACGCAAAGACGAAGTTGAAGTTAAATAAACTATGATAACAATAAAAGAAGCTGTTACGAAAAAAGATTTAAAAGAGTACATTTTATTCTCTTTTGATTTATATAAAAATAATCCTTATTGGATTCCTCCTATAATTTCTGAAGAATTAGAAACGTTTGACAAGACTAAAAATCCTGCATTTCAAAGTGCTGAAGCATATTTTTACTTAGCCTATAAGAACAATAAAATAGTTGGCAAAATTGCTGCGATTATTAATTGGGACGAAGTAAATATTCTAAAGAAAAGTAAAGTTCGTTTTGGATGGTTTGATGTAATTGACGATATAGAAGTTACAAAAGCTTTACTAGATAAAGTTTATGAATTAGGAAACAAACATAACTTAGAGATGGTTGAAGGACCTATTGGTTTCTCAAATCTTGATAAAGTTGGAGTTCTAATTGAAGGCTTTGAAGAAATGGGAAATATGGTAACATGGTATAGTATGCCTTATTATAAAGATCATTTTGAAAAATTAGGTCTAACAAAAGAGAAAGAGTATATAGAAAGTAGTTTTTCATTTAGTAATATCGATCCGACTCCTTTTAATAAAATAAGTACTTTAATTCAACAACGTTATGGCTTAAAATCATTAAATTTTACTAAAACGAAAGACATAATGCCTTATGTTGATGAAATGTTCGAATTATTTAATGAAACATACTCAAAACTTCAATCTTTTGTAGCTATAAATGATGTCCAAAAAGAATATTTTAAGAAAAAATACATTAGTTTTATTAATCCTGAATTTATAAAATTTATTGTTGATAAAGATCATAAAATGGTTGCTTTCGCTATTGTTATGCCTGGATTTAGTGAAGCTTTGAAAAAAGCAAACGGGAAATTATTTCCTTTTGGATTTTATCATTTACTAAAAGCTAGAAAAAATTCTAAAGAAGCTGTTTTTTATTTAATTGGTGTTACTCCTGAATATCAAAGTAAAGGGGTTACTTCTATTATCTTTGAAGAATATTACAAAGTTTGTTCAGCAAAAGGTATAGAAACTTGCGTTAGAACTCCTGAATTAGAGGAAAACACAGCCATTCAAAACCTTTGGAAACATTTCAATACTAAAATTACTAAACGTAGAAGAACTTATAGCAAACTTTTAAAAAGTTAGTTATTTTTCTTTACTACAATAAAAAAATCCATTCAATTAATTGAATGGATTTTTTTAATATATTAGAATCTTACTTAAGATACATCTACTGTTGTCGCTTCAGCAATTTTCTTGTATGTTCCATTAACTAGTTTTTCTCTAATTGCTTCAAAAGCAGTTAATGTTTCATTTACATCATTTAAAGTGTGAGATGCTGTAGGAATCATTCTTAATAAGATTATTCCTTTAGGTATTACTGGATAAACAACAATTGATAAGAAAATACCATAATTCTCTCTCAAATCATTTACCATTACCATAGCTTCTGGAATTGACCCTTCAAGATATACAGGCGTTACACAAGTATTTGTGTCTCCAATATTAAATCCTTTCTCTTTCAATCCATTTTGCAATGCGTTTACATTTTCCCAAAGTTTATCTTTTAAACTAGGATTATCTCTTAATAATTGTAAACGTTTTAGTGCACCAACTGTTTGAATCATTGGTAATGATTTAGCAAACATTTGAGAACGCAAATTATATTTTAAATAATCAATAATGTCTTTATCTGCTGCTAAGAAAGCACCAATACTTGCCATTGATTTTGCGAAAGTAGAAAAATAAACATCAATACCGTCTTGACATCCTTGCTCTTCTCCTGCTCCTGCTCCAGTTTTTCCAAGTGTACCAAAACCATGAGCATCATCTACTAATAATCTAAAATTATATTTTTCTTTTAATGCTACGATTTCTTTTAATTTACCTTGTTGTCCCCTCATACCAAAAACACCTTCAGTAATGAATAGAATTCCTCCTCCAGTTTCTTCAGCCATTTTAGTAGCCCTCTGAAGGTTTTTCTCCATACTTTCAAGATCATTATGCTTATATGTAAAACGTTTTCCCATATGTAAGCGTACACCATCTATAATACATGCATGAGCATCTACATCATAAACAATAATATCATTTTTAGTTACTAAAGCATCAATACATGACATTATTCCTTGATAACCAAAATTCAATAAATATGCAGACTCTTTTTTTACAAAAGCAGCTAGTTCTTGTTCTAATTGCTCATGTATATCTGTGTGACCACTCATCATACGAGCTCCCATAGGATATGCTGCACCATATTGAGTAGCTGCTTCCGCATCAACTTTTCTAACTTCTGGATGATTAGCTAAACCTAAATAATCATTAAGACTCCAATTTAAAATTTCTTTTCCATGAAATTTCATTCTTGGACCTAATTCTCCTTCTAATTTAGGAAAAACATAATATCCTTCTGCTTGTGATGCCCACTTCCCTAAAGGACCTTTATTATTTTGTATTCTCTCAAATAAATCTTTTACCATAATATTTTTCATTTTGAAAACGTGCAAAAATAAGAATTAAATAGTTTCTAACATAATTTATTTTTAGAAGTTCATAATGAAGATTTTCTCTTAATACAGAAGAAAACAACTAATAAAGAGCATTTTATAAAAAATACACATTAGGTTTATTATAAATTAATTTCATTTTTTACAAAAAAATAAAAAAATAGAATATCATTTAAAAAAAATGACTTACATTTGTACCCGAATGACACAGAAATGTGGTTACACATTCATCATAGAAGTCAGGGGCTCCACCCTGACTTTTATACTTTTATATACTTTCGTGTATTTATTTCAAAACTTTACTTTAAAGAAATAAAAAAAGGTTTAATATTAATTAAACCAATTTTCAACTATTTTTTCTTCAAATTTTGTTGCATTTTTATGTATAAATTCGTTTGATTTAGTATTATATAAATAATCTTTTTTCCATTCTACATGATTTTTTGCTAATTCTTTAATAGCATCACATACAAACTTTATTTCATCATTTGTTGTTGTTGGATGAATAGACATTCTTATCCAACCTGGCTTCATTTCTAAATCTCCTGCTGAAATTTTACAAACAATATTATTTGATGTTTCTTGATCTACATGTAATAAGTAATGACCGTAAGTTCCTGCACAACTACATCCACCTCTTGTTTGAATTCCAAATTTATCGTTTAATATTTTTACTCCTAAATTATAATGCAAATCATTAATATAAAAGGAGATTACACCTAATCTATTTTGATGTTGAGGGGCTAAAATATTAATATTCTCAATATCTCCTAATGAATCAAAAATATACTCTGTAATCTCATGTTCTCTATCTAAGATATTTTTTATCCCCATTTCTTCTTTCAATTGAATTGAAAGAGCTGTTCTTATAACCTGCAAGAAACCTGGAGTACCTCCGTCTTCTCTATCTTCAATATTATCTATATAATGATGCTCTCCCCATGGATTTGTCCATCTCACAGTTCCTCCACCAGGACAATCAGGGATATTATTTTTATATAAATTTTTATTAAAAACAAGTACTCCACATGTTCCAGGTCCACCTAAAAATTTATGTGGTGAGAAAAAGATTGCATCTAAATATGCTTCTTCATCATCTGAATGCATATTAATATTGACATAAGGGCCTGAACAAGCAAAATCAACAAAACAAACCCCATTATTTTGATGCATAATTTTTGCTACTTCGTAATAAGGTGTTTCTATTCCTGTTACATTAGAGCAAGATGTTATTGACGCTATTTTAAAACTCCTATCTTTATATTCTTCAAGAAGAACTTTAAAATTTTCCAAACAAAACAACCCTTCTTCATTTGCTGGAACCACAACCACATCCGCAATTGTTTCTAACCATGATGTTTGATTAGAATGATGTTCCATATGAGATATAAAAACAATTGGTTTTAATTCTTTAGGAATATTAGTAAACTGCTTTAAATTTTCTGCGACTCTAAGCCCTAAAATTCTTTGCAATTTATTTACAACACCTGTCATTCCAGTTCCATCTGTAATCAAAATATCATTTTCATTAGCATTTACATGTTTTTTAATGATATGTCTTGCTTTATGATATGCCATTGTCATAGCTGTACCTGAAACAGTAGTTTCTGTATGCGTATTTGCTACAAATGGTCCAAATTTATTTATTAACTTTTCTTCTATCGGACGATATAAACGGCCACTAGCTGTCCAGTCTGTATAAATAATTTTTTTTTCACCAAAAGGAGAATCAAAAGTTTGATTTATACCAATTATATTATCTCTAAATTTCTTAAAATATAATTCTAATGTTGTTGTTGTTTCTGTAGTAAGCATAGTAGTACTGATTTGTGGTTTCAAAGATACAGAAATTTAAAAATTTTCCTTGTATGAAGATTTAATAATATTATGCTAAAATTTATTGTGATTTTAACAAAACAAAAAGAGCTCCAATAAATTGGAGCTCTTAAAATAAAATTAAATCAATTCCAAATATTATTCTTTTATAACTTTTATTGTTTGTAATGCTCCATCTATAGAAACATTCACAATATAAGCCCCACTATTTAATTGAGACATATCAACATTTGTTGATGTAGCATTAATAGTTCTTGATAAAACTTCTTGTCCTAATAAATTATATACACTTATAGAAGTTATATTCGATTTGTATTCTAAATTAAGAATATTTTTCACTGGATTTGGATATGCTCTAAAACCTGTTAAATCAAAAGCAGATGAACTTAAACTAGCATCATAAACTGAAACTTGAAATTCTCCAAATGAATCATTATTATATTCCCAAACTCTATAGTAAAGTACTTCTCCAGGAGTTCTACCTGAAACAGTAATTAATGGATGATCATTAGCTCCATCACTTCCAGAATCATCGCAGTCAATTAGAACTAAAGAACCACATGAACCACTATAAACTGCACCAGCAGAATCAGTAATTCCTCCTACTTGTGTATTATTTTCAAAAGTTAAACTTCCAGAAGCAGGAACAGTTACTTGATACCAAACATCACCACCATCATAAAGCGCACACCCAGGAGCTGTTTCATTAGAATCACTTGCGCCAACATTTGTTCCTACAATAGCATTATCTGCAAATACTCCACCAGGAATTAATACTTGTGCATTTACACAATCATCATTTGCTGGAGGACATACCGCATAATTATATGTTCCTACTGGCACATCACAAATAGCACTAGAACCATGTAAAGCTGTTAACGATATAGGAGTTCCTAAAGCAAATGGACCAACATTAATTACTCCAGTTGCAGTAACAGGCCAACTTGTAGTTCCGTCTGATATAGAAGGTGTTCCATCTCCTAAATTTGTAACATCTATAGCTATAAAATAATCTGTTCCTGAACAATTTGCTAAAGTTGTAGATGCAAATGTAAGTGGAGAACACGGTGGTGTAACAACATTTACATTAAAATCTAAAGTAACACCATAAGTTCCCGAATAACAAGGATTAGGAGTAGATTGACCAGAATCAGCAGTCGCAATTCTCATTCTATGTAATCCTAAATTAGCAGATGCTGGCATAATAAATGAAGCATCTAATGTAGTTGGATTAGCATTAGTAGATGCAATTCCTGTTTTAACTAATTCCGATGCTTCAAAAACATAATTATCGTTAAAATCAATCCAAATATTTGTATCATAAGTATATCCTGTAACAAAAGTAATTTGAACGTTTGAATTTATTCCTATTGCTAAATCTACTGTAGTTCCTGTATGATCAAAATAAAAAACATCTCCTGTTGGAAAATCTGTTGCTCCCAATTGAACATTTGAAATACCATTACCATCATTACTTGTTGGCAATGATGGACAATAACAACCATTAACATTAGTAGCAAAAGTAATCTCTGAACAAGCAATAGCATCACCGTTCTGATTATAAGGAGTAACAGTAACAAAATAGTTTGTATTAACCAAACCTATATAATCATAAGTAACGTTTACACCTAAATCTACATTATCCAAAACATCATTTCCTCCAGATGTTGTTCCTATTGTAATTTTATACCCATCAGCACCACTTACAGCATCCCAAGTAATTGTTGTTGCTTCATTACCACATGAAGCATCTGGAGTAGCAACTAAATTTGTAACACAATCTGGTGGGTTTATAGGAGTTAAACGAATTTCAAAATTATCAACGTAAAAATTAAGATCCGTTGATCCATTAGCAGTCCCTTCAACTACTCTAAACGCAAATTTAACATTCTGACCTACATAAGCACTCAAATCAATTATATTAGTTGTTCCTGTAGGAGCAGGTACATTTGTATCATTGTAAGTATATAAAACTGTCCAATTATTAGTTCCTGTAGTAGAGATTAAAACCTCAACATAGTCATCTGATTCCCAAGGACCAGTAGGCGCATTAGATGTATTCCATTGTGTTACCGCAGCATCAAATTTCAACTCATAACCTGTAGCAGAAATTAAATAAGCTGGAGAAATTAACCAATCATTTGCTGTTGCTTGCCAAATTTCATATCTAGCAGAACCTGTTGAACCATTATTACCAAAACCATCAGCAACCCATCCACTAGTTCCATAAGTATCAGGCCCTGCTGTTAAATCACCATTATCTGCTTCTTCCCAACAATCAGGAACATAAGTTGAAAAGTTTTCTAAACTAGGTACTGCAAACACATCACATTTAGTTTTAAAATTTACAGGTCCAACCCAAGCACTTTGATCTGAAAAACTACAAAAAGATCTAAAATATATTTCATATTCTGTAAAAGGCATTAAACCAGTTATTCCATTACCATCAGCCACAAGCCAAGGATTAAGATCTACACTTAACCCTGAACCTGTTGGAGCACCTGTTCCAACAGGCTGTATAACATATTCCCAATCAAATGATGTTCCATTTTCTGTCCAACTTAAATCAGCAGTTGATTCTGTAATATTAATCACTGTAACATCTGTAGGAAGTGGACATGATTCTGTAATTCCTTCTAAAACTACATTTGCCACATAAGAAGCAACTAATGAAGCTGTAGGAGGTGTCGATGGATCTGGATTTACAGAGTCACTTCTATAATTTATACTTCTGTTTCCAATTACAGAAGTATTATAAAAATCATCCGAAGAACTATTATAACCTGACATATTTTCATCAACAGCAATTATTAAATTATCTGTTCCATTATATGTAAACGGTGTATCAAATGTAATGCTTACCCATCCTGGACCAGTTACAGGAATACCACCTGTATAAACAGCTGTTAAATTTGACACAGGTTCCCAACTAGTAGATTGAGTTCCATCAAATACTGTTTTTGTTGTATGTCCTAAATAAATAGTTAATTCTTGGTTATTTGTTAATAGTGAAGTACCACTATAGTACCACTGCAATCCTGTTATATCTCCTGAAGCATTAATTTCTGATGATAAATATATACTTTGCGTATAAGAATATCCAAAAAAAGGATCAAAAGGAAAAGATTGCGATTCATTTGTTCCATTTCCAATTGATATCTGACTAAAGCCAATCAAATAAATAAAGAACAAAAAAAACGATAGCGTAATTTTTTTCATAATATATTAAGAATTTGTTAAGTAAATGCTAATATATATATAATTTAGACTATTTATAGTTTTTATCAAATAAATATCGACGAAAGGTTAAAAACATAGACAAAAAACAAGCCAGACTTGTTATTTAACAAATCTGGCTTATTTAACTATATAAAAAATGTTATTTTAAACTCAACAAACTTTGTTCAATAGTAGCAATCTTTGCTAAAGCATCAGCCTCTTTTTTACGTTCGTTAGCAATTACTTGTTCTGGTGCACCATTCACAAATTTCTCATTGCTCAACTTTCCTTGTACCGAACGCAAGAAACCTTGAATATATTTTAATTCTTCCTCAAGCTTCGCAACTTCTGCTTCTACATCAATATTACCTGAAATTGGAATAAAATACTCATTTGATTTCACACGGAACGTCAACGACCCGTCAACAGCTTCCGTTACATATTCTAAACTTTCTACATTACCCAATTTCAAAATAACCGCATCAAAAGTAGTAGCTACTTTTTCATTGTTGATTACTTTCAAGTCGATAGTATCTTTAAACGAAATGTTCTTTTCTTTACGAATGGTACGAATACCTGAAATTACTTCTGATGCAAAATCAAACGCTGGAATTAAATCAGCATTAGTATCCTTCATTGTTGGCCATTCCGAAACAATTAAAGCTTGCTCTGGAGTTCTATCTGCAATATATTGCCAAATTTCTTCCGTTAAGAATGGCATAAACGGATGTAACAATTTCAAGTTTGCTTCCAACAATTCGATTGCTTTGTCAAATGTAGCACGGTCAATTGGCTGTTGGTAACCTGGCTTAATAATCTCTAATAACCACGAACAGAAATCGTCCCATACCAATTTGTAAATTGCCATTAAAGCGTCTGATAAACGGTATTTTTCAAAATTATCCTCAATTTCAGCTAAAGTTTGTTGCAACTTCGCTTCATACCAATCAATCGCTATTTTTGAAGCTTCTGGCTGTGCTATATCTGCTACTACTTCCCATCCTTTAATCAAACGGAAAGCATTCCAAATTTTATTGGCAAAAGCTTTACCATTGTTACACAACTCTTCGTCAAACATGATATCATTTCCTGCAGAGGCACTCAATAGTAAACCTACACGAACACCATCGGCACCAAACTTCTCAATTAAATCTAGTGGATCTGGAGAATTTCCTAACGATTTTGACATCTTACGTCGTTGTTTATCACGAACCAATCCCGTTAAATATACATTATTAAAAGGTTTTTTACCCGTATACTCATAACCTGCAATAATCATACGTGCAACCCAGAAAAATAAAATATCCGGACCTGTTACCAAATCGTTTGTTGGATAATAATATTTAAAATCTTCATTTTCTGGATCTAAAACGCCTCCAAAAACTGCCATAGGCCATAACCATGACGAGAACCAAGTATCCAATGCATCTGCATCTTGTGTTAAATCTGCAGCTGTTAAGTTATGATTTCCGGTTTTAGTTTGTGCCAAAGCTAAAGCAGCTGTTGGGTTTTCTGCAACTACGAAATCTTCCTTACCTTCACCATAGTAATACGCAGGAATTTGTTGTCCCCACCATAATTGTCGCGAAATGTTCCAATCGCGAATATTTTCCATCCAGTGACGGTACGTATTGTTGAATTTACTTGGATATAATTTTACTTCTTCTGTCTCTAAAACTGCTTTTATAGCTGGTTTTACTAACTCTTCCATTTTAAGGAACCATTGATCTGACAAACGTGGCTCAATAACTGCTTTTGTGCGTTCAGAAGTTCCTACTTTATTCATATGGACTTCAGTTTTCACCAAAGCTCCATTAGCTTCTAACTCTTTCGCAACTTCCTCACGTGCAACAAAACGATCTTTTCCTGCAAATTGCAATCCGAAAGTGTTTAATGTAGCATCTTCGTTGAAGATATCGATAATCTCTAAATTGTGCTTGTCACCTAATTCTTTATCATTAACATCATGTGCTGGTGTTACTTTTAAACAACCTGTTCCAAATTCAACATCTACATACTCATCTTCAATAATTGGAATAACGCGGTTACAGATAGGTACAATAGCTTTTTTGCCTTTCAAATGCGTAAAACGCTCATCATTTGGGTTGATACAAACCGCAGTATCTCCAAAAATAGTTTCTGGACGTGTTGTTGCAATAGTTAAGGTATCGTTACTACCTTCGATTTTATAATTGATAAAATACAATTTACCTTGACGTTCTTCGTGAATTACTTCTTCATCCGACAAAGTAGTTTTTGCTTCTGGGTCCCAGTTAACCATACGGAAACCGCGGTAAATCATACCTTTATTGTACAAATCAACAAACGACTTAATAACAGATGCCGACATATCTTCATCCATCGTAAACTTGGTTCTGTCCCAATCGCAAGAACAACCTAATTGTTTCAATTGTTCCAAGATAGTACCACCGTATTTATCGGTCCAGTCGTAAGCGTGCTTTAAAAACTCTTCACGTGTTAAATCGGATTTATTAATTCCTTCCGATTTTAATTTTGCTACTACTTTGGCTTCTGTAGCAATAGAAGCGTGGTCGGTTCCAGGTACCCAACAAGCATTGAATCCTTTTAAACGAGCACGACGAATTAAAACATCTTGAATAGTATTATTCAGCATGTGTCCCATGTGCAAGACGCCTGTTACATTAGGTGGTGGAATTACTATTGTATAAGGTGTACGGTTGTCTGGAGTGGAATGAAAATATTTATTTTTCATCCAGTAATCGTACCATTTTTTTTCTACGTCTTTTGGGTTAAACTGTGCTGGTATCATCTAATTTTAGTTATTATATATTTTAATAGGTAAATATATATATTTTACCCATTATTTTGTTCTTATTTATTTACAAAAACACATATGGTTTACTATATAGCCCTGATGGAAGTGGTAGCTTTCTGAACTTGTTTCAGAAACTAAAACGAACAGCAGGAAAATGGATAGCAAGTATAACCAATCTTTTCGCTTTCATAAAAGTTTGGTACTATTTTTGATTTTACTATTTTGCAAAAGTAACGATATATGCTAAAATAAAAAAAGTTAATTTATTTGTTCTTTCTTATTAAAACATATATTTTTACATAAACACTTAATCTAAAATATGATGAAAAATTTACTTATCTTACTAGTTGTAGTTTTATTTAACGTTAATTCTTTTGCTCAAGATGGCCCTAAAATTGAGTTTAAAGAAGAAACAATAAATTATGGTGAAGTTGTGAAAGGTGTTGATGATGGTATACGTGTTTTTGAATTCACAAATACAGGAAATGCTCCATTAGTTATTAAAAATGTTACTTCTACTTGTGGTTGTACAATACCAACGAAACCTTCTGAAGCAATTTTACCTGGAAAATCGGATAAAATTACTGTTAAATATAATATGAACCCTGGGCCAATTAGTAAAACAATTACTGTTGAAAGTAATGCTGTTAATAAACCTAATGGTGTTGTGCCTTTGAGAATTAAAGGAACTGTAATTGTTGTTAAAGACAAAAAATAATTTTTTTATGGATTGGGTAAATAGTTTTACCCAATCCAATTTTTAAAATCGTTTACTTTTTCTCTTGCAACTATTACTTCATCTGTTTTATAAGATGATAAAAGTATTTTTAAACGAGAATTTGTATGTATTTGGATTTCTTTAATTCCTTTTAATGGTAGAATGTATTTTCTATTTATTCTAAAAAAATCTTTTGGATTTAACTCATTTTCTAGTTGTTCCATTGTAATATCTAGCAAATAATCGCGATTATCAAAAGTATGAATATATGTACCTTTGTTTTCGCTAAAAAAACATTCTACTTCTTGAATGGAAATTACTTTTATTTGGTGACCAATTTTAACTGAGAAACGAGTTTTATATTGTCTTTCAACAGGGTTTACTAACATTCTTTTTATGGCTTCAAAATCTAGACTTACTGAAGTATTTATTGATGCTCTGGTTTTAAACTTAGCAACTGCAACTTCTAAATCATCTTCATCAATTGGTTTTAATAAATAATCAATACTATTAAGTTTGAAGGCTCTTAATGCATATTCATCATAAGCTGTAGTGAAAATGACAGCGCTTTTTATATCTATTTGTTCAAAAATTTCAAAAGACAATCCGTCTGATAATTGAATATCGAGAAAAATTAAATCAGGATGTTCATTATTTTGAAACCAATTTAATGATTCTTCAACAGAATGTAACATTTGCTTGATTTGCAATCCCAATTTTTCTACTTTTCGTTGTAATAATCTTGCTGCTGGTTTTTCGTCTTCTATGATTATGATATTCATTATTCTATTTTTTGTATAAATCGACTATTCAAATATTCTATTTTTAAAAGTGTTTTCACTTTCTTAATACTTTGTTTTGTTCTTCTATAAACATAAATCTTTTGATATAATTCTTCTTTAGTATGCAAAAGATAAACGAAATACGTTTTGTTTATTTTATGATTAATGTGTTATTCTTACATTAAAAATAAACTTGTATTTGTTTTAAATATTACTAAATCATTCAATCTTTTTATTCCCATTTATTATTTTTATCCATCAATTCTCTAATTTTACGTTCTTCCCAGTTATTTCCTAAAATCATTTCAGGTAAAAAAACCGATAAGCCATGTGTTAATAAACCAATTCCCCAAAAAATAGCAGTCATAAAATTTTTAAATTGGAAATAACTTTCTCCTTCATTTAAGCTTTGAATGTTAATAATTATTATCATAATATTAATTACTATATAGACTAAAGCATGAGAATAAAAACTTTTTATTCTTTTAACTTTCTTCAAAGCATTTTGATATTTTATTTCTTCTGAATCTATAGAAACAAAATTATTACTTTCTTCTGTTTCTGTTCTTTTATTTATTCTGTTTTCTATACTCATGTTATTCAAATTTATTGTTATGCGTTTTTTCTTCTTCCATAAATTGCTTAATTTTTTTCTCTTCCCAATCTTTATTAAAAAAAGGAAAAGAATTAGAAATTTTCGCTCCATGAAAAACCAACGGAACTATTGAACCAATCATAGGCCAAATAAACCATAAAACCTCAGGTGTGTATTTTAGATTAATATAAATTAATCCGATCATTACTATTACAAAAACTAATAAATGTCTGTAGAAACCTTTTAGTTCTTTTACTTTCTTTTGAGCTTTTTGATAACGTTCAAATTCATCATTCGTTTTCATAACTATCTCCAATTTTGTTTTTCTATCTTTTCTTCCTCAAGAATTCTTTTAATTTTTTGTTCTTCCCAATTTTTTCCAAGTATTCTTTCACTAAGAAATAATTGAGCACCTTGTACTACTATTACAAAAGTCCAACACCACATAAAAAAATCGTTAATAAATCGTATTGGCCAAAAATTAATTGATAATCCAAAATATTTTTTTAGAATGTAAATTATTACTCCTATTGTAAAAATGAACAAATGACTATAAAACTGCTTTATTTTTTTTACTCTTTTTCTTGCTATTTGTTCTAAAATCTGATTTTCAATATTCTGCTCCATTATTACCTCCATTTTGATTGTTCTTTACTTTCTTTTTCTAATATTTCTTGAATTTTTCTTTCTTCCCAAGATTTACCATATCCAAATGTTTCAATTCCATGAAATATTAATCCCATTCCCCAACCTAGCATTGGAAACCAAAACCATTGAAATTTTGATGTATTTAGGTTAATAATAATTAATATTGGAATAACACTGCAATACGAAATTAAATTACCATAAAATCCTTTTAACTTTTCCACTCTTTCTTTGGCTCTAACATAAGCCATGTTTTCATTATATATATTTTTTGATTCCATAATTGAAATTTGTTTTGTTAATATGGGTAAGAAAACTTTAAAATGATTTTCGTTTTCTTCCACTAATACATTTCTTTTTGTTAATATCGCATAACGGTTTACTATATTTTGTAAACCAACTCCTTTTCTGCTTTGTAATACTTCTTTCGTTTGAAAATTATTACTTACTGTTAATTGGTTTTCTTCTATTGCAATTTTTATGTGTAGTGGTCTTGATTCACTTACTACATTGTGTTTGATGCAATTTTCTAATAATAATTGAAGTGATAATGGTACTACTTTTGCTTCTTCATTACCTAGGCCTTCTGGTAAATCAAATGTGATACTATTTTCAAATCGCATTTTTAATAAATTCATATAAGTTTTGGCAAACTTTAATTCTTCATCAACAGAAACCAATTCTTTATCTCTTTGTTCTAATACGTATCTATATATTTTAGATAATGAGGTTGTGAATTTTTGAGCGTTTTCTGGATTTTCTTCTATTAATGAACTTAAAACATTTAAACTATTAAATAAAAAATGAGGATCTAACTGATTTTTTAAACTTTCAAACTTCGCAGAAGCATTCCCTGCTATTATTTTCTGCTCTTTAAGTTTACTTTCTTGATAGGCTTTATAAAAATAAATTAAATGAATTGCTAGTGTTACTATTATTGTAATAATCATTGCAACTAAATAATTTGAAGCTTTCTCTGTTTTTAAAAATTGATTAATCGTTTTATTTTCGAATCCAACATCTTCAAGGATTCTTAATAAAAAAATAACAAATCCTGAAATAAAGAGTGATGATAAAAACCCAATGATTAATCTTTTTAAATGAAATCTGTTTTTTTCAAAATGCTTATCTAGTTGAACAAAAACAAGAGCATTTGACATATACAATACAACTGAATATAAAATTGTATATATAAAATTCCATTTTAATGTATCAAAACTTGGTAATTGTTGATTAACAATTAAATTAACACCTTGTAATATGATAAATATTAAAAATCCTAGTATTATTGATTTTGCTATTTCTTTTATATAATTCATTCAATTATTTTTTGCATTTTTCTGATGTTTCATTTGCTCTGTCTAAGCCCCAAGTTGGATGAAAAGGTGTTTTAGGGATAAAGTTAGCAAAAAGTTCTAATGATTTCTCTATTTCAGCACACATCGGTTTTGTATCTTGACCAAAATAAGAAGCCATTCCCATTTCAAAATCAGCTTTACTAAAAACTACTCTAGGATTTTCTGGTGCCAATTTATATGCTTTATTATAAATATACATAATATCACCTGATAACTTTTGTCCGTTTGCCATTGGATCATAAACAATCCAAGCTGTATGAATCATAGCCTGCATTACTAAAACTTCTGGATTATCTGGTGCTATTATATTAATCTTGTCTTGTGCTTTTTGAGCTGTTTCTAAAAGTATTTTAACTTTTGATTTGTCATCCATATAACGAAATGATTGTGTGGTATTAATTAAAGCAATATAATAGTTTGGTAACCAATTTCCTTCTTCAACTGAAGCTATTCTTTCTAATATAGCTGTTGCTTCTGATGGTTTTTTGTTTTTCCAAAGTGATAATGCATCTTGCATTCCTTTTTCATAATTTGTTTGTCCTAAAACTATTGAAGCTATAAATAGTGCAATAAAAGTGATAATTTTTGTCATGATTTTCATTTTGAATTTGTTAATATTATTTTATATATTTTGATGAAACAAATTTCGGTTAGAACTGCTAATTTTAAAATTGATTATTACCGAACTGTTGTTTTTTGATGATGAATTGCTTTTTTTAGTGATTAGTAATAAACGAATTTAGAAATTCATTTAACATCTAAATTGTTTACTTTAAGCTTCCTTTTAATAGCTTTTTACTAATCGATAAGGACTAATCACTATTTTATAAATTATCCAAATTATTTGTCTTCTTATTATCACTAATTGTCCAAAACAATCCTACAAAAAAGAATTGATTAGCAGGTTGAGTTATAGCTTGTCTCTGAAATTGACCATTCAAATCTGGAGTATTTGCATATTGATAACCAAAAACATTATTAGCGTTTAGAATATTACCTATTGAGAAGAATAGTATTTTTTGTTGTGAAAGTAAATATGCCCAACTTAAACTTAAATTATTATATGATTTTGTTTTCTCACTCATAAATTCTACCCTATTTGGATCATTATAAGGTCTTCCCGAATTGAAAGTATATGTAGCACTTATTTGTGACTTTAATTTTTGAGAAAAATATTTTGTTACAATAGAAAAATTGTGATTTGCAATAAAACTAGGAGTAGCTTCTTGTAAATAATTTTTATAATCTCTTTTTGAATCTAT